>CALGWE010000359.1:0-1307 GCA_937935915.1 uncultured Clostridia bacterium | reverse complement strand
CCCCGATACAATAACTCCATTTTCTCACCCCATTTATTTTCCTATTCTGGCTGTCCTGTAGACTCTAGCTTAATGGCTCCTGCATATAAACAAGTTAAAGTACCAGTTGATAAAAGTGGATTAAATCCTTCTAACTGTACAGTTTCCTTGCCATTATCCCAAGGTGCTAAAATAATTGGTGTACATACACCTGCACATTGACTCACAAAACTATCATCTGCAGCTTCATCCGACGAACCACAAAAAAAGGAAACAACCTTTTCAAAAAAGCCTTTAGGTTTACTATTCACGGCCTTAACGGCTGCCGCTGCTGCTGCTTGTACAGAAGGGGTCTCTGGACTGGTACAACCACCAAAAATCTGAATATTTATATAAGGCTTAAAATCAAATACATTAAGTTGTGCGATATCATGAATAAAAACGCCATGGCTTATAGGTACTACAACATGGCTATTTCTAAGTCCGCATGAACAACTTGTTTCTGCTCCATGCACAACATAAGCTGGTCCTGCTGCTGCCGCTGCGGCAATACTTGCTGCTGCATTAGCTACGAGGGCCGCTGCTACTCCTGCCCCTACTCCACTTGCCATTTAGCTCACCTCTATTTCTTCAAATAAAATCCCCTGTACTTTACGTCGTAATAAGCTTTCTACTACTGCTAAACTTACAATAAGGTACACCCCTTTAGCATCTTTTAACTGAAAAACGTGATGTGCTTTAATTTTGTTATAATCAAGTATTAATTTCTTTTCTCTGCCATCTGGATAAAACGGTGTTTTGTCACTTAATCCTTCTATATGATCCGTTACCAAATGGAAATATTTCTTTTGAATCTGTGCCTCTTTATGAATAAGGATTACTTTTTTGAAAACTAAATCATCCTCATACATATCTAACACACCTTGTACCACTTCAGAGACCATATAAACTGGATTTTGTATAAAATCAGCATAAGCTTCATCCCCTTTGCCTAATACATACAAGAAACTTACTTCATTTAATTTATCTGCCTCTTCTTTATAAAAAACTTGATGCTTCCCTGTCATTTCAAAATCTCTTAACTTAAAACTATATGGTAATTGATGATCTTGTTTCATAATGAAATAACGCATAGTTAACTCCTTTCTATATGAATCACTTGAAGCTGTTTAGGACTTAAATGTAAATAAGGTACATCAACTTCTGAAAAAGTGGCCTCTGTTAAATCTGCATCTGTAAAATCTACATTTTCAAAATGACTTCCTCGAAAATCACTATATTTCAGCATAGCCCCTTTAAAAGAACAATTCACCAATTGGCAATTCCTA
>CALGWE010000358.1:0-3252 GCA_937935915.1 uncultured Clostridia bacterium | reverse complement strand
ACTCTTATTCATACATATTTCATGTATGCAGCTTTTAAGATACGGACTGATTAGTCTTATATCCCCCTATATGATAACGGTTAGGTGCCGTCTTCACCTACTATTATTTCAGTGAGCTACTCCATGGCGAGTTCAAATTCTAAAGCTGACTGTTTCGCACCACCCAACAGCTCTCTGGACATCCTTTTGAATTCTACTATTCCACTTCAAAGTATTTTGAATATTGAGATTATATTAACATTCACCTTTTAAATTGTCAATATATTTTATACTTTATTTTTAATTTCACCTTGTCCTTAATCCACCTTGTCAACCCTCTAAACCTGTACTATAGTTAATAAAGAACCTATTTGAAGAGGAGATACTTAAATGATTAGATTATTTACACATAATGATTTAGATGGTCTTGGTGGACCTATTTTAGCTGCTATTGCTTATGGCACAGATGCCGTAACTTTTGATAGCTGCCGCTATGAAGATATTAACGAAAAAGTCATGGCTTATATTGAAGAAAAAGAATTCTTAAACTATGAAAAATGCTATATCACAGACATCTCTGTTAGCGAAGAAGTTGCTAAATATATTAGTGAAACAACACTTACTGAAGATGGTGTAAATTATATTTTAGCAGATCACTTTAAACTCTTAGATCACCATATCACAGCTATGCCACTTAATGCATTTAACTGGTGCCATGTAGAGGATACAGATTCAAACGGAGTGAAATGCAGTGGTACTGCTTTATTCTACAGACACCTCCTTACACAAAACGTACCATTTAAAGAAAACCTTACAAAACAACTTACAGATGTATTTGTAGAGAAAATCAGACGTTATGACACTTGGGATTGGGCAAAATTTGAAGACCTTGAAGCTAAACAACTTAACGACCTCTTCTATTTACTCGGCAAAGAACGCTTTATGGCATACTGGTGCACACGTCTTGCCGGTGAAGATAGTGAGTTTGCCTTCGATGAAACTCAAAAACTTATCTTAGAAATTCGTCAAAACGAAATTGATAAATATATTGAATCACGTAATGAAGAAATCATTGAACGTGAAATCTTAGGCAAAAAAGCAGGGATTGTCTTCGCTGATCGTTACCAAAGCGAGCTTGGTAACAAACTTGCTGAGCTTCACCCTGAGCTTGATTTCATTGCTATGATTAATGCTGGTGGTGGTGTTTCTTGCCGTACTATAAAAGAAGATATCAATCTTGGCACAGATATTGCTGCTGTATTTGGCGGTGGCGGGCACGCTAAAGCTGCTGGACTTCCAGTAAAAGATGAAGTCCGTGAAATGATTATTAAGCAAATATTTCGTGTCTAAATAGTCCGCTGAGGTGGTGGTGATTTTTGTATACACATTCCGTGATTTGTGATATGCTAAGCTTGATAAGTAAAGAAACGGTGCGAACTCATTGCGCTTCGCTCCATTCAAACAGCGCACCTAAAACCTCTTTACTTATCTTCACTAAGCATATCATCAAATCACTCCACAGGTATCCTAAAAATCACCACCACCTCAGCTAGCATTTGAAACACTTGGGGTGTAAAAAGAGTAAGTTAATATATCCACTTTGAAAGGAATCGTATATTTACGACTTTTTAACACGTATATGCCTATATACTAAGTTATAAAAAAAGAGGAATTGCTTTTTTGCAATTCCTCTTTTTTGTTTTAATAGGTTATTCTATTTTAGTCTTCTTTAATGTATGTGGCACTTACGAAGCCGACTGTGCCGTTTTGTGTTTTTACTTTGTACCAGTTGCCTTGTTTGGCTGTAAGTGTTACTTTATCACCTTGTTTTAAAACAGCTACAATTTGACTTGTCGCATTGTTTTCTTTTCTTAAATTAAGTGTTGTTGCTGTAACTGTACCTTTTTTAGTACTTTGTGCTACTGTATTGTTTGTATTATTTGTTGTATTAGAAACTTGACCATTTGTTTCAACTTTAATATAAGGTGCGCTTGCCCAGCCAATTGTGCCGTCTGCAAGTTGTACTTTATACCAGTTATTTAATACAGCTTTAATTGTTAATTTTGTACCTAATGTTACTTTTGCTACAATGTCACGCTCTACTTTTGCCCCACTTCTAATATTAAGTGTTGTTGCTGTTACAATACCTGTTTTACCTGCTGCATCTTTTATAATAGGGTTTGTACCTGATACATCTACTGTACTATTATTTCCAGTACTGCCTTCATTAGAAGCAGGTGTATTTGTTGTTCCACTGTTATTTCCTGTTGTATTTCCTGTTACTACAGATGAAACTGGATTGTTTTGGTAGAAGTTTGTAATTTTAGTTTTACAATTTGCACGGTTATTTAATAAATCTCTTAAGCTAAAGAAAATACTTCCTTTAACTTGACTATATTTCTTATTGATGCCAAGTTGTGTATCAATTTGAGTGGCTACTGCATCACGATAAATCCCTTGACCAATATATAATTTAACATTTGTACCTGCCACTTCATTAGACCACCATTTTACAAGTGTTTCGTAGTCTGCAAGTTTATGTCCTGTTTCCCAGTAAATTTGTGGTGCCACATAATCAATCCAGCCATTTTGAATCCATGTACGTGTATCGGCATACACAGAATAGTAAGATTGGTTTCCGTTTGTTGCTGAACCTGTTGCATCTGTTGTATTATTTTTCCAAATACCTGCTGGACTTACCCCAAAAGTAATATCTTTTTGATATGTTTTATTGACTTGTTTAATGGCTGTATGTACTCTAGAAATCATATCGTTCACGTGTTGACGTCTTGCATTAGCGACTACACCATCTTTATCTTCTCCTGCTGGAAGTGGATAAGATGATGGATAGAAATAGTCATCAAAGTGAATACCATCTACATCATAGTTTGTTGCGATTTCTGTTACTGTGTCTACAATATGTTGTTTCACACCCTCTACTTCTGGATTATAGTAAAGTGCATTGTTGTAAGCAAAAATCCATGAAGGATTTAATCTAGCTGGATGTAAGCTGCTTAATGCATTTACATCTGTACCTGATGTTGTAACACGATATGGATTAAGCCAAGCTTCAATGGCCATACCTTTTTCATGAGCTGCTGACACCATAAAAGCTAATGGATCATAACCAGGATCTTTACCTTGTGTACCTGTTAAAACATCTGACCATGGGTTAATCACTGACCTATAAAGGGCATCTGCTTTCGGTCTTACTTGTACAATCACGGTATTAATCCCTACACTTTTAAGCTGATCAAGCTTCTCATAGAATTC
>CALGWE010000357.1:0-2164 GCA_937935915.1 uncultured Clostridia bacterium | reverse complement strand
AAAAACAACCTACCACAAAGCATTTGTGATAGGTTGTTTAATCATCATTTTCTTAGCCTAAAAGATTGAAACTCTCTACAATCCCTTCATAAACAGCTTGACTAAAGTTGTTAATAAAGCTTTCTGAATTAATAATATTTGCTTCTTGGGCATTACTAATAAATCCTGCCTCGATTAAGATAGCTGGCATATTACTTGTACGTAATACATAAAGGTCAGCACGCGGCTTAATCCCTCTATTGTTTGTCCCACAATATTTAATAATATTGTCTTGTACAATTTGTGCCATTTCTTTACTTGTTGTATTATTTGCGCTTGGATAATATAAAGTCTCAGAACCATTTGCCGCCGCTCCAGCTGAATTGTTGTGGAAACTTACAAAAAGATCTGCACCTATTTCATTGGCAAGCTGTGTTCTAAATTGTAATGAAGGATATACGTCTGCTTCTCTTGTTGTATATACTTTAATGCTTGGATCTTGTTCAAGTAAACGATATACACCCATTGCATGTTTGTAATTAAGTTCTTTTTCTTTTAAACCATTCCCAATTGCACCTGCATCTGAGCCACCGTGGCCTGGGTCAATCACTACAATGCGATCATATTTTTCACTTGGTTTCACAAGGGCAATACGTACCATATCATTTGTTTCTGAAACGTTAAAAGCTTGTACAGTAGGTGTTGTAATTTTAAGCTTTGTTGTACCTGAGTTTGTTACTTCTATCTTAGTAACTTTATCATCGCCTATTGTAAGTGTAGTTGCTGCAAAGCTCTCACTGTAATCGCCACCTAAATCTACAATAATTTGACGTTCTCTATAGTTGTCTGTGAAAGTTAAACTATTTTTTGTTACGCCACTTTCTTTATTAAGATAAATATTCCCATCACCATTATAAGCCAGGGCACTTTCTTGCATTTTAGCAATTTTAAGTGTTGTACCACTTGTACTTGTTAACATCTCATAAGTACAAGCTTCATCTAAATAAATAGTTCCTACGATATCATTGCCTTCTGGTGTAAGCACAACTTTATGAATATAATTTGTATTTAAATTTTGAAGTGTTTTTGTATCACTTAAATAACTATTTTTCACTTTAAATACAATTTTACTTAAGCTAATTTGTTCATTAAATAAGCCTTTTAAATATACAGTATCATAACTTGAAGTTTTATCTACTGTAATTTCTTCTAAATTTTGCTTTTGCATTTCAACTACAAGGTCTTTACGCTTATTATCTGTGTATACATTCACAAAAGCACCTGATTTTAAATCAAATACAACACGTGTAGTATCACTTGTGAATTGACTCGTACGAATACGTTCAACATATGTATTGGTGCTTGGTGAAATTGTGCTTCTTAAATTACTTCTCGTATTTTTAAGGTCTACAATGACTTTACCATTTGCCACGCTAATTTCCGCAGCTGAAAGGGCATTATCTAGCTTAATTGTTGCTACTGCCTTATTATTTGTTTCTGTTACATTTACGCTATTTACCTGAGCTACAGCATATTGCTTTGAAGAAATATCTAACTTATGTATATTTGCCCCACCCTTATAGCTTTGACCAATAATTTGGCCTGCTCCGTAATTTGGCGTAGCATATGTATTCTGATCATCTATAATTTCTGGTGTAACATTATTACCAGTATTGTTACCATTATTGGTGTTATTCCCACCACCTGTCACACTGCCATCATTAATATAAACACTATATGTACTTCCAATCCATGTTACATCAAACCCTAATGTCTCACTTACAAAACGAATTGGAATCATTACCTTATCATTAATGATTTTAGCTGGTACATCCAGTTGTACAATTTCTTCATTTAATCGTACATCTGTCTTATTAGCTGTTAAAATCATTGTGATATCTTTATAGTCTATAAGCACTGTCTTAGCACTTGGATCCCACTGTACATCTGCTCCTAATGGCTCAAACACTTCTCTAGCTGGTACCAAAACACGCCCATCAATTGATACTGGCTCCATTACCTTTGTTTCAATCTGCTTATTGTTAACATATAGCGAAATAGATGGATAATCATAATAATGCATCTTTCCATCATAAAATAATTGCATACTTTTCCCATACGCTGGCATGCTCATTATTAGGCTCATCCCTATAACAAGTGCCCCCATTTTTTGTCTCATGCTATC
>CALGWE010000356.1:0-2057 GCA_937935915.1 uncultured Clostridia bacterium | reverse complement strand
TATCCATTTTTATTAGATTAGTAGCTTCAATTATTTTACTTGTATTTATTGCAACACAACTTAGAACAGTTATTGAAATTATTTATGATTTAGCAGCACGTATTAAAATGGATAACATTTATTTAAACATCGTTTTAAAGGTAGTGGGGATTGCATATCTTGCAGAATTTGGTTATCAGCTTTGCAAAGATGCCAGTGAAGATGCATTGGGGAGTGCTGTACAATTTGCAGGGAAGGTAATGATTTTCGTAGTAGCAGCGCCAGTTATTTTTGCACTGATTGAGATGATTACTAAGTTGTTATGAGAAACTTAAGTAGATAGAAGGTGAAAAAATGCGACAAAAGAAGATCGTAAGTTTAGTGCTTGTATTAATTATAAGTTTTATTTTATGTATGATTTCAATCAAGGCACAACCCAATGAAGGCGAAAAAGAGCTTTTGAATTATGGGGTAGGGCTATTTAACTGGGAGCAAATAGAGAACTTACAGGATAAGTTACAAACAGCACTTCCAGGCAATGAACCTTTTAATTTGAAAGATGAGATGGTGAGTTTATTAAATGGTGAAAAAAAGCTAAGTGTAGGCAACGTTTTAGATTTTTTAGGAAGAAGTATTTTTAATGAAGTAGGCGTATTTGTTCAGATTGGAGCGCGCTTTATATTGATTGTACTCCTGTGTAATTTGTTGCAGGTGCTAACGACTTCTTTTAAAACCAAGGCCACAAGTAAAATTGGCTTCTTTGTATGTTATATGGTCATTATTTTAAGCGTTGTACAATCTTTTAGTATTATGGTGAATTTAGCTAGAGATACTATTTATCAACTTTGTGAAGTGATGTATGTATGTTTACCAACACTTTTGGCCTTTATGACTACTACTGGCTATATTAGTTCTACAACGGCTATGGCACCGGTAATCATATCTGGACTTGATATATGTAGCACGATTATTTTGAAATTAGTATTACCGTGCATTATTTCAGTTGTCATTTTAGAGATTATTAGCACAATGAGTAGTGAGTTTAAGATTAGTAATTTTATTAAGCTTTTTTATAAGGGCATTAAATGGCTGCTTGTATCTATTGTAGGAATTAGTGTTTCTTTATTGGGAATGTATCGTATGACATTACCTTATGTAGATGTAGCACTTAAAAAATCTACACTTAAGCTAGCGACAGCTTTTATCCCAGTTGTAGGTAATGCAACGAATGGGGCGTTAGAATTTACGATAGGTGTGCTAGGGCTTGTGAAAAATACATTTGCCATAGCAGTTGTTTTCTGGATTTTAGTCATTGTTAGTGTGCCCCTTATTAAGATTTTAGCCTATATACTTATTTATCAATTTGCAGGTGCTGTAATTGAACCTATGGGCGATAAGAAGATGGCAGATATTGCAGTAAAGCTTTCTAAGGGGTGCCAATTTATTATGAGCTGTGTAGGTATTGTAACAGTTTTATGTATGCTTGTTTTAGTGATATGTATGAGTGTAGGTGGTCAAATAGGATAAGGAGGGGATAAACATGGAGCAGATAAGAGGGTATATGCAAATGCTTATTTGGATGATGCTATTTGTGGTCATCATTGAAATGATATTCCCTGATACAGATCATCGCAAATATGTGAAGATGGTTTTAGGATGTATATTAGTTTATACCATGTTACGTCCTATTATAGGCTTACTACCAAGTGGGGATGAAAGTTATGAGGCATACATTCAGCGTTATGAAAAGCAGTTAGGGCTTTCGGAAAACATAAATAAAATCGATTATGGCGCAGAAGTGGATATACAGAAGGAAGGACTAAAGGAAGTATATAAAGAAGGCATAAAAAGGGCTATAGAAAAAGAATTACAAATAAGCGTGAGTGATTTAGAAATTGTATGTGATGACACAATGGCACTTAAAGAAATTTATCTGACAGTAGGTGATAAAAAGAAAAAAGCACTTATTGAAATCGCACCAATACATATTGGTAATAAAAGTGATACCGTAGATGGGGATGAAGAAAAGTTAAAAAATAAAATAAAAACTTGTCTTAATAACTTCTATAACGTACAAG
>CALGWE010000355.1:0-1113 GCA_937935915.1 uncultured Clostridia bacterium | reverse complement strand
CTGTTCTGATTGGCGGCGTAATTGATATCGTGCTGGTAGCCGGTGGATACTTCGTTTGTGAATATTTCCTGTACGGCGCATCTGCAGCGGCAAGTATTCCGGCTAACATTATTCAGGGCGTTGGTGGACTGGTAATTTCTATCATCCTGTATCCAATCCTGATTGCCATTCCTGATATCAATCAGATGGCTTCGCCGGCAAAGGCACAGTAGTTTTGTTTAAAGTATCTTAACGCAGATATAAAATAAGTGTATAATCAGCACCACCAGCTTAGCTGGTGGTTTGCTCTGTCCCTGTAAGGGACTATTACCGGCTTGGACCTCAAAGGTCCTACGAAAATAAGGTCCCCAACCGCACCTCATTCTCCGGCTAGTCCTTACAAGGACTTTTTATTTGCCTTTCATTACTGGCTCACCCGTAAACGGGTCAATATACTCTTTTAGACTTAACTGGTCATATGCTTGATCTTCCATGAGTTGATTCTTTATATACTCTTGGATTTTATTTGCATTTTTTCCACATGTATCCACATAGTATCCTCGACACCAAAATTTACGGTTCCCATATTTATCAAATATCATTAACGAACTTTTCCCCTTTAAATATCCCATGAATGATGAAACACTTATATTAGGTGGTATTCTCACTAGCATATGTATATGATCTGGACAACACTCTGCTTCTATTATCTCTACCCCTTTTCTCTTACAAAGTGTACTCAATATATTTGCCACATCTGCTTTAATGGCTCCATATATTACCTGTCTTCTAAATTTGGGTGCAAATACAATGTGATATTTGCACTCCCATGTTGTGTGTGATAAAGTATTCTTATCCATTTTGGATACCTCCTTTGTTATATGTAGTGCGGTTTAGGACCCACACTTATTATATCATTGGAGGTTTTCTTATCTAGGGCTAAAGCCGTAAGGGGAACCACCAGCATAGCAGGTGGTTTTATTGTATAGGCATACAAAAAGAAGCCGGGAAGATTCTTACTTATTCAGAATCTTCCCGGCTTTGTTTTTGATTCTCTGTAATGCATTATCTATGGTTTTGGGGCTCTTCTTTAGAAGCCCTGCGATTGTCTTATAATCCGTTCCAAGAAGGTGC
>CALGWE010000354.1:0-1504 GCA_937935915.1 uncultured Clostridia bacterium | reverse complement strand
TGATCTCATGACATACTCGTTCCAGTAATAACTCTGTACCCTTTCTTTGGCATAATAAATGCCCTCTGCACTTATCATATGCTCATAAAAAGCATTTTTTCTAAAGCAACGGCTTCCTATGATTATACACGCCATTACTAAACAACCAAAACCACCAAGGCGCGTGCCTCTTGATAGATATGATTTATCCTTATAATAATTTAACATAACTATAATTATCCAAGTAAGTTGTATAATTAGCAGAATATATCTATCCTTACTTATACTTTTATAGGTATAAAGCTACTTGCCTCTTCCTTTAAATAACTTTAAATCCCGCACTCCATTAAATATGGCTAAACCCAATAAAAGTGTACAGCATAGTAACATAATCATATCAAATGTCACTTTTTCTCCCCCTTAATATTTGTACTATTTTTCTTTATCTTCTTTCTTGTCTATCTTATCATTTTTCTTTTTGTTTTTTCTACCTTTTATCATGAAATATACACCAACACCTATTGGTACTAAAATAATTAAAAATGGAATAAGGGCGATAATACATAGTAAAATCTCTTTAAAAACGCTAATTAAACTATTTATAGATTCGCTAAATGTCACTTTGATTTCATCTCCAAAGTTTCTTACCTTCTTTTGTTCATGAATTTCACTTACCTCTTCTATTTGTACATCAATAGTCGCCATATCCACTAGACTATCATAATTTTGAAGTGTCCCCTTAAGGCTTTCTATCTCATAAGTAACCTCCCCAAGTTCCTTCTCTATCTCAAATAATTCTTTCAGCTCTCCTGACTTTTCAAGTAAAGCGAGCAAACGTTCTTTGCGAATATTTAATGCCTTAAGTCTTGTTTCAGTATCTACATATTGATTGGTGACATCTTCACTACTGGAATTGAGATTAAGCACATTCCCAAATTCTCCACCTTTATTCATGAAGGTATCAAAAGACTTTTGTGGAATCCTTACAGTTAAATGGGCATATCTTGTGTCATTATATTTAGAATAAAAATTTGTGCCATCAATATTGGAGCTTTCAATATATCCCTCTAATGATTGAATATAAGCTGTCATCTTATCCACGCTTTCATTAAACTTTTCTGTTTGAATATGTATACTACCATTTTTAATAATCTTGCGATTATAATTTATATTTGTGTTGACCTGAGGTAAATCAGTATGATTTCCGCTTGCTGAATCTTCCATTTCTACTGCTTCTTCACTAACTGCCTGATCGGCTGCTATTTCATTATGTGACGTCGTTACTTCTGATTTATCCATGGCGCCGCAGCCCACCATCATACTTAAAGCTAAAATACTCACACCTATATATTTTATCTTCTCCCACTTTTTGTTCATTTCATTGTCCTCCTTATCTATTTATTATATATGACGTATATGTTATAAAACAGTTCCACTTTTATAAATATTCCAAAACACAAAAAAATGTAACGAACTAGCTTCCTTATCAGGCGCTTTTCGTTACATCTTTTTATGTTTATTCTTC
>CALGWE010000353.1:0-1085 GCA_937935915.1 uncultured Clostridia bacterium | reverse complement strand
TGTACCACGTTTAATCACTGCTGCTCTTGGTTTATAGTAGCTATTGTTTTCTACTACTTTATCTACAAGTTTACCATTTTGATCGTAGAGTAATTTATAAAGTCTTACACGTTTACCGTCTATTGCACTTGTTTCTACTACTTCTTGTCCAGCTGTTAATGTAGGGTCATCTACATATTTTGTTTCTGGTGCTGGTATTTCTTCTGTGATTTCAGATTCAAACTTAATGTTATATTTAGGTTTTGCACTGTTTGCACCATAAATATTCACATGTACCTGATTGTTTGCACAGTAACCTTCAATAATAACTGCTGAATCTAAATTGTTTTTAAATTGAAAATCAATTGAACCTGTAGCATAAGTTGCATCACGACCTAATGGTACATAAGATACAGATAAAGAATGGTTTTGACGCATTGTTACATCTAAATTTGTTAAAAGCACTGCATTATATAATGTAGAGGCTACTTGACAAATTCCACCACCAATTCCTTTTTCTATTTTTCCATTTACAATAACATTGGCATCATGATATCCTGCTTCATATGTAAAAGGTTCTAATTGTTCAGCTAAAGAGAAGGTTTCTCCTGGCATTAAAGTACGACTAATTTTAGAAGCTGCCACTGATAAGTTTGCATTTCTTCCTAAGTCTACATTGTTATATGAGGTTGTATAGCTTGAAACCACTTGTTTGATATTATCAAATGAAGACGTTGTATATTTAGGTGCTATGTGCTCTACTGTTGCTTCTACTTCTACAGTATTTTTATGTCCTTCACTAGCTGTATGTTCTTCGCTTAAAACTTTAACAATTTCATTTGCAGTTGCTTCTACATTTAACTTTTGCCCATCTGCTTCTTTAGTTGTTACAAATGTACCATTTTTACGGCTAATTGTAGCATCAACTGGTGCAATATAAAATTTGTCTTTCACAGCTTCTACTTGTGCTTTAATAAGGTCCGGATTATAAGTTTTGCTTAAGCTAAGATTTAAATCCATGCTTGTTTGATTTTTTAATCTCGAAAACTTTTCTAGTAAGTTACCTTTATGGCCTGCTTCAAAAGCAATATTTAATACTTGATCAA
>CALGWE010000352.1:0-2011 GCA_937935915.1 uncultured Clostridia bacterium | reverse complement strand
AACATACGTTGCAAAAGGTAAGTCAGGAAGATACGGTGTATGCTTCTCATGGGATGTTGCTAACATTGACAACATAAAGGATTTCGTACCACTTGCAGCATTAAAAGCAGATACAACTAACATTACACCTGAAAATAGTTCATTTACATCTGGATTTGACCGCGGACGCTGCGTAGTAACAGCTATATGTAAAGAACCAGCATTAGTTTGTGCTTGGTTAGACCAAATGTATGCACCTATTCAATCTCCACAAAATAACTGGGGAACATATGGTGAGGATGATGAATTTGATATCTTCGAATTAAGTACTAATGCAGATGGTGGCGAGATGTTAAAACATACTATTCTTGGTGATGTATCACCTGTTGAAGTAAGAGAGGCAGAATCTGTAGGTGGACCACTTGCAATTCTTGATGAGTATTATGATAAATATGTAACATGTCCAGATGATGCGAAGTATAGATTAGACTGGATCAAAGATTACTATACAAAAGATATGAATCGCAAATACGTATATCCAAATGTATTCATGAGTTCAGAAGATATAGAAGAATTATCAAACTTACAAGCAGATATTACAAAATATATCAATACAAATAAAGCTGCATGGATTATGAATGGTGTTACAGATGCAGAGTGGGATGAATATCTTAAAGAATTAGAAGCATATGGTTTAGATGACTATCTTGCTATTTTCCAAAAATATCTTGATACATACTATGGAAAATAGTTAAAAAGATACATAAGTTTCAGCACGTGAAATGATTATTAAGAGGGCTGTTAAAATGACAGCCCTTATTTAATGACACCAAAAGACATTATTTGAAAAGGGGACTATAACAATATGATAAGTGAAAAGCTTAAACAGGCAAGAGAATACGAACTAACAAAAGAAAAAAATATAAAAACAGAAGATCGTCCATGTTTCCATCTTACATCAAGAGTTGGTTGGATGAATGACCCTAATGGATTTAGTTATCATGATGGGAAGTATCATATGTTCTATCAATATCATCCATATAATGCTGCATGGGGTCCAATGCACTGGGGACATGCTATCAGTGAAGACCTTTTACATTGGGAGTACAAACCAGTGGTTCTTGCGCCAGATGAAAAGTATGATAGCTTTGGCTGTTTCTCAGGAAATGCTATCACAATGGAAGATGGTAAACACTTACTTATGTATACAAGTGTAATGAAAGAAAAAATGGAAGATGGCACTGAAAAGGAATACCAACAACAAGCTATAGCAATTGGTGATGGAGAAGAATATGTTAAGCATGAAGCTAACCCAGTTATTTCTTCAGACCAAATTCCAGAAGGTCTTAGTAAAGTAGACTTTAGAGATCCTAAGGTTTGGTTAGGAAAAGATGGGGTATACCGTAGTTTAATTGGTGGACGCGGCGCAGATGGATGTGGAAATCTCCTTTTATATAAAAGTAAAGATTGCATTAATTGGGAGTTCGCAAAAATCTTTGCAAAAAATGATAATGTCTTTGGAAAGATGTGGGAATGCCCAGACTTCTTTGAATTAGATGGAAAAGGTGTCATCATTGTAAGTCCACAAGATATGATTGCAGATGGAAAAGAGTACTACAATGGTAATGGAACACTTTGCTTAATTGGTAAGTACAATGAAGAAACAGATGAATTCGTAGCAGAATATGATCAATCAGTTGATTATGGTATTGATTTCTATGCACCAGAAAGTATATGTACATCAGATGGCAGAAGAGTCATGATTGGATGGATGCAAAACTGGGATACTTGTGGTGGACGTGATATCAATGAGCCATACTTTGGTCAA
The DNA here is from genome assembly GCA_937935915.1 of uncultured Clostridia bacterium. GTDB lineage: Bacteria > Bacillota > Clostridia > Lachnospirales > Cellulosilyticaceae > Cellulosilyticum. The sequence goes on along the minus strand of CALGWE010000352.1, from coordinate 204 downwards.
ATGTCACTTCCAAGAGAAGTAAACATTGTAGATGGTAGATTATATCAAAGCCCAATTAAAGAAATTGAAGCATTTAGAACTGATGAAGTGAAATACACAGATGTTGAAGTTAATAATACTGAAATTGCATTAGATAAAGTTTCAGGTAGATGCCTTGATATGACAGTAGAAGTAATGGCAGCAGATAAAGAAGCACTTTATGAC
>CALGWE010000351.1:0-4122 GCA_937935915.1 uncultured Clostridia bacterium | reverse complement strand
TTACTTGGCATATTTATAAACCTCCTAATTTGGTTGTATACTGTCATATAAAATTTTTAATATTATTATAGCATAACTTGTATTTTTAATAAAGGCTTTATGCTCTTTAACTACCTTATTTTGGTTTTTAAAAAATAATCCTAAATCACTACTTGAATTCTATGAAATAATCTGTTACAATAAATCGTGTTATGTCACGGATTAATATAAGGAGGTGCTCAAAATGGCAAAATGCGAAATCTGTTCTAAAGACGTACATTTCGGTATCAAAGTTAGCCACTCTCATAGAAGATCTAACAAAATGTGGAAATCTAACGTAAGAAAAGTTAGAGTTAACCAAAACGGAGCTGTTAAAACAATGAACGTATGTACTCGTTGTTTACGTTCTAACTTAGTATCACGTGCTTAATTTGATAGTAAGTATATATTTATAAAAATTGGACATCCATTACGGGTGTCCTTTTTTTATTTTTCCCATTTTTATATTTTTTATTCATTCAATGTCTTATTCCCTCTCGTTATGCTCTCTCATAAAAAACAAAAGGTAGCATACCTTCATTTAAAGTATACTACCTTCTATCTTTTATTTAAGCTGCTAATCTCTTGCTAATATAACAAGTAAAAAGCCATTTTTTAATTGAATTGTCGCTTTTGGATTAGTCATATAGTTACTAACACCTATTGGACTACCCACCCATAGGGTATCTTCTGTTAAGCCATATGCAAGCCCTGTTGTGGAAATTCCCTCTACTTTTTCACTAAAAGGAATTAAACTTACAAGTTGCCCCTCTTTTCCATTTAACACTATATGGTCATTTATCAGCATCACTTCATTTTGATCATTAACTAATGTTACCTTTACACCTTGCTTTAGGGCACTATATAATAAATGGACATTACCTAATGTATGATCAAGTCTTGAGCCTATACCACCCCAAATGACTACTTCTGTTGCCCCTTTTTCTATAGCATAACGTAAAGCAAGTTCTGTATCTGTTTCATCTTTATGGGTTGAAAAACGGTGAACTCTCACATTTAAATCTTCATAATACATCAAATCCAAAGCATTTGTACTATCAAAATCTCCTACAATAAGGTGAGGGATTAAGTTCAGCTTACGACAATGCTTCATGCCAGCATCTGCACAAATGATATAATCATATGTACTTACATTTTTACAAAAGCTATAATCACCATAACTACCATTTGTTAGAATTAAGGTTCTCATCTATTATGCCTCATATTTTTCAAAAACTTTCATAAATGCTGCCGCATTACCTTCTGCATCTTTGCCATCATATACTGATGAACCTGCCACAAGTAAGTTAGCACCTGCGTCAATAATACTTTCCACATTATTAAGTGTTACACCGCCATCTACTTCTATAAGAATGTCTCTATCTTTTGTCATTTCACGTACTTGTTTCAATTTTTCTAAAGTATATGGAATGAATTTTTGCCCACCAAATCCAGGGTTAACTGACATAATCAGTATAAGGTCTAAATCATCAATGATAGGCTCTAAAAGGCTAACAGGTGTTCCTGGGTTAAGGGCTACCCCTGCTTTCATCCCTAAGTCATGGATTAGCTGAATTGTACGGTGAATATGTTTTGTTGCTTCTAAATGCACTGTTACATAATCTGCTCCAGCTTTAGCAAAATCCTCTAAATAGCGATCTGGCTCTTCAATCATAAGGTGCACATCCATGATTCCTGTAATATGCTTACGTAAGCTTTTTGCAATAGGTGCACCTAAAGTAATGTTAGGCACAAATTGTCCATCCATTACGTCAACGTGAATAAATTTCGCACCACCTTTTTGTACTGCTTCGATTTCTGTTTGTAAATTAGCAAAATCTGATGCTAATATTGAAGGACTTAAATTGATCATTTTTCTACCATCTCCTTGTGTCTTTTAACTGTTTATAATAAGTCATATAACTATTGTAACGTTCCTCTGAAATCTCGCCGGCTTCTAAAGCTGCTTTCACACTACACCCTGGTTCATGGGTATGTGTACAACCTGAGAATTTACAGCTTCCTTCATACTCTTCAAATTCAATGAAATAATGTTTTAAATCATCTGCTTCAATCCCATCTAATTGAAGCGAAGTAAATCCTGGTGTATCTAAAACGAATCCACCACCTGTTAAAGGCATCAGTTCAACATGTCTTGTAGTATGTTTCCCTCTTTTGATTTTTTCACTTACTTCACCTGTTTCAAGTGTAAAGCTTTCTTCAATTGTATTTAATAAAGTAGATTTACCTACCCCTGAAGGTCCAGCAAAAACTGTTGTTTTATCTTTAAGCTTTGGCATTAAAATATCTGTATTAAGCTTTTCTTTAGCGGATAAACAAATAACTTCATATCCAACCTTTGTATAACGGTCAACGATATACTCATAAGTTTCTGGATTACCCTCATCAATTTTGTTAAGCACAATATAAGGTTTGATATGCTCGCGTTCAATATGAATTAAAAAGCGATCTAATAAATCCAGGTGAATTTGTGGGTAAGTTACAGAAAACACTACCATTGCTTGATCCACATTTGAAACAGGTGGACGGATTAAACTATTTGTTCTTGGCAGAATTTCTTCAATTGTCCCTTCTAAGAAACGATCTGTTGAATTTTCTTCTTGTTTCAAACTAATCATTACTCTGTCACCAATTAATGGTGTCATATTCACCTTTCTAAATTTCCCTCTTGCTTTGCATTCATAAATTGTTTGGCCTGATTCTACATAGTAAAATCCTGCAATTCCTTTAATAATAGTACCTTGTACCATGTCTTTCTCCTTAATTAAAATAAATGTTATCCGTGTAAGCTGGCTTTGTCATATCATCCACATAAACTTCTAATTTACCTGTTCCATGACCTGTAAGTGATACAGATGTCGGAAATTCTCCTACACCCATTTCACGGTCTATAACATAAGAAGCATTACCATCTTGTGTTGTAAATTTTGCAAGTACGCGGTAACTTTCTTTTTCTTCTATACCACTTGGTAAGTTAATCATTACAGATTGTGTCACATCTTGCACTGTTGTTTCTGCTGGTGGCACTACACTCGGTTGTTCTTCCTCTACTGGCAGCTCTGTTTCTTCTGGTTCAGGTTCTTTTCCTTTACTTACAACCACAGAAATTGTTGTGCCTTCTGTGACTTCAGAATACGCTTCTATATTTTGGCTAATAATAAATCCTTCATCTACTTTATCACTAAATTCTTCTGAGGCCACAGTGACATTAAGTCCACTACCTTGTGCTGCTCTTTGAGCTTTTTCTAAAGTAAGTTGAACAAGATTTGGTACTTTAGCCATTTTCACACTTGTACCTGTACTTACTGTTAACACAATTGTACTACCTTCTTCTACCTCAATATCAGCTCTAGGATCTTGACGAATAACGTAATCTTTTTCTACACGACTGCTTTCTTCTGGCTCAAATCTTACTTTAAGGTTCATATCTCTTAACATAGATTGCGCGGCTTCTCTACTTAAGCCTTCTACATCCTCTACTATTTCTTTCTCACTTACTGGCTTACTGCCTTCAGCAGCAACCTTTACAATAACTGTACTATGCTTTTTAACCTGAGTATTTTCTCCTGGTAATTGTTCAAAGATAATACCTGCCCCGGCTTCATCTGTAACTTCTTCTTGTACTTCTATCTTAAGTTTCACACTCTTAAGTGTTTTTGTTGCCACTTCTACTGTACGTCCTTTTACATTTGGCACGCTCACTAAACTATTACTACCTGAAAAAGGATTCCATAATGTAAATCCTAAAATAATGACCACAAGTACCGAAAGTGTTGCTAGTACTCCACCAACACTTACAAGTATTTTATAAAGATTTGAAACTTCTTCTTCCTCATCCTCTTTAAATGTCTGCTTTACAACAGCCTTATCTTCATAAATACTCTTTTCCTCTACTAGTGTTTTAGAAGTTGTATTTATATCATTTTTAACTGATTCATGAATAACTTCTTCATCTCTTGCATTATTACGAATAAAAGCTGTTTCTTCTGGTGAAAGTAAAATTGTTTCATCAGAAAATGTGTTTAATTTGACACGATACTCAGGATCTATGAGTACATGATTCATATCTGCTAGCATTTCATC
>CALGWE010000350.1:0-3738 GCA_937935915.1 uncultured Clostridia bacterium | reverse complement strand
TAAATCTACTCTTGTCATTAGTTCCTCCGTACTGTAACCCCTAAGGGATTACATGTTGATATTCTTGCATCAGACCCTCGGCATAATTCCAGGCTGAAATAATTTCTTCACCTGTGAGATTATGGCGAATTTCTTCACGCAAATTAAGTTGTAATCCTTCTGTATTTTTGACATTTTGTATAATTAAAATACCTAATAATATCATTGCACACAAAAAAGCTTCTACCCACACATAACTTAACCTTTGTTGGTTTACGCCTTGTGAATCCTGCTTGGAATTTAAACTTGTATCTGGGGCACTTCTTCTTACTGCTTCATTACTGACATCTATTTCTTCAGACCCATCAAATAGCTGATTGCTATTACTTTGTTCATATACCCCATTTTGGTAATTTAGATTCTCTTTATTATAAGCATTATCATTATTATAATTCACAAGAGGCATTTCATAGAAGCTTCTTTCGTCTTGCTGATCATATTGTTTCACAAGTCCCATAATATCACCTCAACTCTTCTTACTTAGTAATATATATGGGACAAGTGTTTTATTTATACCTAAATTATACTGCCAAAATAAAAAAGACTTTAAAAAAGTCTTTTTTATCTCATAACCTCTCGCCAACTTAAGTCACCACGTTCTAACGCTTTTACCAAAAGCTCTGCAGTTGCTAAATTTGTTGCGATAGGTATATTATGAATATCACATAAACGCTCAATACCACCTAAATCAGGTTCATGAGGTTTTTGTGATACAGGATCTCTTAAGAAAATAACCATATCAATTTGGTTATGTGCGATTTGTGCACCTAATTGTTGTGCACCACCTAAATGCCCTGCTAAATACTTATAAATATTTAAATTTGTGGCTTCTTCTACAAGTCGTCCTGTAGTGCCGGTAGCATATAAAGTATGTTTTGTTAAAATATGCCTATACGCTATTGTAAAATTCTCCATTAATTTCTTTTTCGCATCATGTGCAATTAATGCTACGTTCACTTTACAACCCTCCCTTAAAACAAAGTATCTTCTCTGCTCATTGCAACATTGAGAACAAGGCCCATACCAATCATGTTTGCCCATAAAGCACTACCACCATAACTGATAAATGGAATCGGTACCCCTGTGTTTGGTAAAAGGTCTGTTACAACCCCAATATTCACAAAAGCTTGGATTGCAATCATACCTATGTAACCAACTACTATAAATTTACCTAAATCATCCGGCGCTCGTCCAGCAATAAACAACCCTCGTCCTATAAAGAGCAATAATAGCGTAATTAAAACAAGGACACCTATGAACCCAAACTCTTCGCCTATAACTGCCATAATGAAGTCATTGTGTGATTCAGGTAAATAATTTAGTTGACTAATCGAACCATTATATAATCCTTTACCCTTAAGTCCACCTGACCCTATAGCATGTACAGCGCGGTCTGTTTGGTAACTATCTGATTGACTATCACCACCGTTAATCATATTCACAATACGTTTACGTTGATAGTCTTCAATAATTTTTTGGTCGGGATTATTTACAATATACACGAAAGCTGTTGTTACTACTAAGATGCCTACCACCATCGTTGTTGCTATATATTTGAAGTTTAACTTTGTTACAAATAATTGTATCACTAAAATAGCTAAAATTACAAGACTAGTCGACAAATTTGGCTGTCTATTTACTAAAATAAATGGTACAAATGCCACGCCGCCAATAACTAACACTGGCCACAATAAATTGATACGCTTATTATACTTAGCAATGAGCTTTGCATTACATAAAATAACTGTAATTTTAGCAAACTCTGAAGGTTGCAGCTGAATTGGCCCAATTTTAATCCATCTTGCTGCACCATTTACCTCATGCCCAAACAAAATAACTGCTAATAATAATACAATAGTTACACCGTATATAATCATATACCAATTCCCGATAAAATGATAATCAAAGGACATAACAATTAACATTAACACTAAACCTACAGAGAAATATATAATCTGCATTTTTACAACTTCTACATTTCCAGAATAAGCTGTGGCACTGTTAATTGCAACAATCCCTACGGCTACAAGTGCAAACATCAGTCCTATAAGCCACCAGTCAATTCTTTTAAATATTTCTTTAATCTGCATTTTAAATTAATATTTTCCTTTCTATCTTTTAAACAGATATACTATTTAACTTTCTTAAGATTTTTAATAGGAATGTTTGCAGATAAAATAGGGGCTTTCTTGCCACCTTCTTCATACTCCATATTAGAAATCTGTATATTCAACTCTTCCGTATCAATATCTACATATTTAGAAATAACTGCTAAGATATCTGAGCGCATCATTTCTAATAGTTCAGTTGAACAATTCATACGGTCATGGATTAACACCAACTTGAGCCTGTCCTTCGCCACTTCGCTTGATTTATTATTCTTTTTTCCAAACAAACTACTCAAATCTAGCCTCCCCACTGCTTTCACCTATTTTAGTTACCGAATCCAAAAACTTTTTTAATTCGATCTACAATATTATGACTTGTATTTAAGTCAATATAAGGGACTTCTTCTCCTAAAACACGTCTTGCAATATTTCTAAATGCTTTACCTGCTAAAGAAGTTCCCTCTGCAGTTGCAGGCTCACCTTTATTAGTTGTAATAACAATATTTTCATCATCTGGTACAACACCAATAAGCCCTACTGCTAAAAATCCAACAACATCTTCTACAGCCATCATATCGCCACGTTTTACCATATGCATACGTACACGATTAATAATAAGATGCATCTGTGACACACCATTAGACTCTAAAAGGCCAATAATACGGTCTGCATCTCTTACAGCTGATACTTCAGGAGTTGTGACAATAAGTGCACGATCCGCACCTGCTATGGCATTTTTAAAGCCTTGTTCAATCCCAGCAGGACAGTCTACTAATACATAGTCAAACTCCTCTCTAAGGGTATCACATAATTTTTTCATTTGTTCTGGACTTACTGCATTTTTATCTCTTGTTTGAGCTGCTGGTAATAAATATAGCCCCTCAAATCTTTTATCCTTAATTAACGCTTGATTTAATCTGCATCTACCTTCTACAACATCTACAAGGTCACATACAATACGATTTTCAAGTCCCATAACAACATCAAGGTTTCTAAGCCCGATATCTGCATCGATTAATACGACACGTTTTCCTTGTAATGCTAATGCTGTTCCTACATTGGCTGAGGTTGTTGTTTTACCAACCCCACCTTTACCTGAGGTAATTACTATTACTTCACTCATCTTAAGTCCCCCGTTACGTTTAGTTTTAGTTTTATTTTAACATATGATTTAATGTTTTTAAATCAATTTGGTCCATATAAATTTGTCCATCTTGTAAATAGGCAATAAGCGGACCATTTTTACTTTGTCTATAAAGCGCTTCCAAGTCACCTTCTGGCGCTTTAGCAATTACATTTCGAATCCCAATTTGGATTGGTGCCATAGAAGTACTTACAATAAAAGGATGTGGTACTTTTTCATCAAGGCCCGCACATACTTTTCCCTTAAGGGTACCAAGTATAATGACATTCCCCCCTGCACTAATTAATCCTCCTGGATTCACATCTCCCAACACCACTACATTTCCTCTATATTCAATATGATGTCCTGAACGCACTATACCATAGTGAAAATGGGTGATAGATCCTTCAAAACTACGTAGTTGCTCTCTTACCCATAACATCTGCGTCTTTTCTTCTTCTACTTCGC
>CALGWE010000349.1:0-2179 GCA_937935915.1 uncultured Clostridia bacterium | reverse complement strand
CTCAAATGCATCTCTTGCAATAACCTCATCGTTTTTAGAACAAACATTTAGCATAACGCCTCTATCTTTTAATTGTTTAATATAATTTTGAAATGCCATATAAGCTTCTGAAACTGCATTGTCATTTCCTACTTGTATGCCTTCAATGCCATCATCTCCAATGACACCACCCCATAAAGTATTATCCAAATCTAATACAAGTGACTTTTTGTTTTTACCATATAATGCTTTGATGATATTGCTTAAGTTACTGCATAACTCTGGTATAGCCTTTAAACTCAGTGCATACTTGTACATATACCACATTGAATCGTCATACCAAATATTTAATCCAACTGTTGCTGAAAGGTAGTTGATATCATTAATGAAAAAAGCCTGATGATTTCTAGCATACTCATAAAATTTCTCATTTAATAAGTTGATATAACGTATGCTACCATTATCTCTATAACATTCACTATTCCCTGATGTTCTATGTTTTAATGGTTCAAAGTTATTTTGGATAATCATACAATTACATTTTTCATATAATGTCTCCCAAATCATATTGAACTTATTCATTTCATTAGTTACAAGAGCTTCTACATCTTCTCTTGTTGCTGTAATATCAGGAAATCTTTCAATGTTTTTATTAGTTGTATGTATATAAACTATATCCGGCTTAAACTCCACAAGCCTTTCATTATCATATACTGCTTCTTCATAAAAGCGTCCATATAATCCCTCATAAAATATCGGTTTAATCCCATGCTTTAACAAAAAAATCTCTAATATATTTTTGATATCCCCAATTGTAGAACCGCTTAAAATAGCGATTCTTTTCTCTAGAAGATTTTCTTGCTGAAGTAGTTGCTTCTTCATGGATCTTCTTTTCTTCCATATATGTTCTATATCTAGCGGATAATATAAAGCTTTCATCTTTCCTCCTTATATCATAAGCACCTTATTATTCAAATTCGTAAAGATTGCCTATATCAATATGTGCAGCAGTATGTTTAGCTACTCGTTCTTCTATTTTAGGTAACAACTTATAATCTGATGAATACAGATAAGTCAAATACGCATCCAAATCTTTAGGTGCATAAAACATATGGCCTTCAAATTCCACTTCAATTAACTCCTGATATGTTTTTCTTCTAGAAAACACACCCGTAAACGGATTACGAACAGCTAATAAATAACTTACTCTTTTACTATTATCATCTTTAAACATCGTTGAAAATCTTTCGAACCATTTATAACTTGTCTTGTTTGATACTTTACTTAATAATTTATAATAAGTTTTATAACCTGGTCTTCTCTCTCCAGCTGCACCTACATGGGCCCATACCATTGTTTTAGTAATACGGCATAGTCTATTTCTCACCTTATGCATAACCCAGTTATTCGTTCCATTATGGATTGGCATAATATCTATAAATACACCTAAATGCGTATCATATTGATTTCTTGTGGCACGATAATATAACGTATCATTTCTTTTAATTTGTGCAAAAACTAAATTACAATCTTTATCACTTTCCTGCGTCTTAATAAAGTATTTTTCAGGATCTAGTTCTTCTTTTGCCACTTCCAAAAAGCGTTTATACTCTGGATATAACATAGCTATATCTACATCATCATCCCATGGCACAAAGCCTTTATGTCTTACAGCACCTAAAAGTGTTCCTAATAATAAATTGTATTTAATGTTATGCTTTCTACAAATTCTATCAACCTCTAATAGCATTTCTAACTCAATAAGCTGAATTCGTCTTGCTACTTCTGGTCCACTTAATTGCATTTGATTAACTTCTTTTTTCTGTAATTGTCCTACAAAGTCATTGCCATAGTAATCTTTTAACCATTCTTCTGCTTTGCAGATTCCTAAGAACTTATATCCCTCTACCTCAAAATCTTGTACTTCATCATAAGTTTCCGTATAAATTGTACATCCACCATGTTTCCATTCATCATAAGGAATAATAATATATTTTCCTTCTTGATAAGTCGTACATAACTTTCTAAGCTTCTCATAAACTACTGTTTTATCCTGAGCTGCAAGCTTTGCCTGTCTCATTGCTGATATAAAGTTAGTAATATTCGTCTGCCCTGGAATAGGTCTTCTAGAATTAATAACTTCCATGTATTTTAGACACTGCTTCTTATGCTCTTTATAAGTTTTAATATTATTACCGGC
>CALGWE010000348.1:0-5401 GCA_937935915.1 uncultured Clostridia bacterium | reverse complement strand
TTTGCGCTATAATAGTTGAGCCCGTCTTTAAATCTACAACGGGTTGAGCGGTCACCATGCCAGGAATACATTTACTAAGTGGTAATATAATTTTCTGCATAAAAAAATCCCTCCATTATACATGAGATAATAATATATGTGAGTATAGTAAAAGAAATATACGGTTTTATAATTTGTAAATCTTAAACAATTTAGAAAATATATAATTTGATTTTAAATGATTATTATAAAAAAATCAATGAAACAATGTATTAGTAAAATTATAAATTGCAAAAATATCATTTTAATGCTAAACTATGTTGAATATTGTTTTGAAAGATTCTGTGCTACAGAGTTATTAGAAGCAGGAGGAAAGAAAAATGAAAAAGAAATTTGGTGTTATTGCAGCAGCACTAATTGTAGCTGTAGGTGGGATATTTTATGCCCAGTATAAAGTACAAATCGAGGCTATGAGTACTGAAGTGCTTGTGGAAGAAGTAGCACTACCGTTAAATTTATTAACAGGAGAAGTTAATAAAATTCAAATCGAAGATAGAGACAGCGTAACATTAGAAAAAAACAAAGGTGTATGGTTTAATCCTTTAGAAGTAGAAGTTACATATAATAGTGAATTAATTAATGAATGGGTAACATATTTTCAAACAGAAGAAAGTATCAATATTGTGCGTCATGTAAAAGACACATCAGTTTATGGTATTACTGAAGACTCACCTAAAATTGTACTTTATAATACAAATGGTGAAAGTCAAACATTTTGTTTAGGTGATGTAAATGAAGAACATACAATGCGCTACATTTATAGTAATGAAACAGAACTAGTATACTGTGTAAGTCCTACAAAATCAGAAGTTTTATTAGTAGATTCAAGTGAGCTTATTGATGAGAATATTACAATGCCAAATCTAGAAAAGATTAAGAGCTTTGTTATTACTACTGGTGATACTACTTTAAACTTAGAAAAACAAAATGAAAAATGGTATCTTAAAGACTATTATAAAGATGATTATGAAGTGAAAGCAGAAGTCGTACTAGGACTTTTTGATACATTAACAAGTCTTAAACGTGAAAAACTTATGGGCAAAGTAACAGAGGAAAATACTTTTGGTGTAAACGCACCAACTTTAAGTATTACATTAGCTAATAAATATACTTTAAACTTTGGTGAGAAAAAAGGTTCCCTTTGGTGCTTTAGTGAAAATGAAAGCCCTTATGTGTATGCAGTAAAAGCTAGTAGCCTTAAAAACTTTGAACAACTTAAGCCACTGCAAATGATTCATCGTAATGTATATCGCCCTAAAGCAGAAGAGATAGAGCGTATTGTGATGACAAATCCACAAGCAGTATATGAGTTAAAGCTTCAAGAAGAAACTAAAGAAGAAGTTAAAGCTGAAACAGACGAAACTAAAGTGGATGAACTGCAAGCTACTCAAGCAGAAAGCCAAGAGGCAATTAGCGTAGAAGATAAAGAACAATTAAAACAAGAAGTGGCTAAAGAAGCTACTGATCATAGTGAAGCGGATGTAGTAGGCGAGGTGCTGGCAAATCATATTGTAGGGAAACTTAACGATACGGTATTAGATTGTGAAAAAACAGAAACTTTACTCAATATGATTGAAGATAGTGTCATGATTGAAACTGTTCTTCAAAATCCACAAATTGAACAAAAAACAGAACGTAAAGCAGAAGTTAGTATTGTTTATTATATGAAGGATAATACAACAAAAAATATTGAACTTATTTCTTATGATACAAACTATTATATTTTAAGAATTGATGGCAATATTGAATTTGCAGCTAATAAAGAAAAAGTTACAGCGTTATTTAGTGAGCTTGGACAAATTGTGAAAAATACAAAATAATGAATAAGAGAGATGCACATTTGCGCTGACAAATTTGCATCTCTCTTATTGTATAAACTCATTTTCAAAGAATAGTTACATATAAATCAGAAAATAATATTAAGCAGAGAATATACGAGGTGAAGACTATGAAGAAGACAGCGTTGTCATACTTAGGAATTATTATTGGTGCTTTATTTATTTCAATAGGATTATATTTTTTTTGGATGCCCTCTGATTTAGCAGCAGGTGGGATTAGTGGTTTATCAATTGTCATTAAAGCACTGATTCCAAGCATACCTATTGGAATTATTATTTTTAGCTTAGATATTTTAATGTTTTTAATTGGCTTCTTGGTACTAGGGAAAAGCTTTGGCACACGAAGTATTGTATGTAGTTTAACTGTATCATTTTTAATGACCCTATTAGAATTTCTATGGCCGAATATAGGGATTATTAGTGAGGATACATTAATTATTATTTGGTGCGTTATTCATTGCCATAGGCCAAGCTATAGTATTTAATCTAGAAGCTTCTTCTGGAGGAACAGATATTGTAGCGAAAATTATCAATAAGTATACCCATTTAAATATAGGTGTATCACTAATGATTGCAGACTTAGTGGTTGTCCTTTTTGCAACAACTATTTTTGGGGTGGAAAAAGGATTATATGCAGCATTAGGTGTACTTGTAACGAGTTCACTAATTGATTATATTATTGCAGGTTTTACAGTGCAAAAATATGTTATGCTTGTACCAAGCAATAGTCAAAGCGGTGAGGCCATTAAAAGCTATATCTTAAATCATTTAGACCGTGGGGCTACTGTGTATCAAGCTGAGGGTGGCTATAGTAAAGATTATAAAATGGTACTTACAACAGTAATGGATCGTAAACAATTCATTGAACTTAAGAAATATGTAGGGAGTGTGGATGGTCATGCATTTATGACAGTTCAGAATTTACATGAAGTGGTAGGGAAAGGTTTTGAAAAGTAGTGAATAATATTTAATTTTCTAAAGCTATTGACAAATATTTATTTAGTAATATACTATAAAGCAAATAGAAATAGTAGGAATAGGAGGGGAGACATGAAAATTTCAACTAAAGCACGTTATGGGCTTCGTGCACTTATTGACTTAGCAGTGTACTCTGTAGGAGAACAAGTGCCTTTAGCTTATATTGCTGCAAGAGAAGATTTATCTGTGAACTACTTAGAACAAGTTTTTTCACTTTTAAAAAAAGCTGGACTTGTGCGTAGTGTGAAGGGCTCACAAGGTGGCTATATTTTATCGAGAAGACCGGATGAAATTACAGTTGGCCAAATTATTCGTGCTATTGAGGGTGAAATATCCATTATAGATGATGACTTACCAACAGGAAATAGTTTGTTATATGATAATTTGCAGCAATGTTTAAGGGAACGTGTATGGAATCCAATTAATGAAAGTATCAGCCAGGTAATAGATGAGATTACTTTAGAGCAGCTTGTAAGGGAGTATCAGACAATAGGTCAAGCTACAGCTGGTATGTATTATATATAAATATATAAATGTTAAGGAGGAAGTCAGTATGGCTAAAATAGCAAAAAGCATTACAGATCTTATAGGAAAAACACCTTTAGTAGAAGTTTCTAATTATAGTAAGGCAGAGAATTTAAAAGCAAGATTAGTTGTTAAACTTGAATCATTTAATCCAGGAAGTAGTGCAAAAGACCGTATTGGATATTATATGATAGTCGAAGCTGAAAAAGCAGGACTCGTAAAAGAAGGCACAACAATTATTGAACCAACAAGTGGTAATACAGGTATTGCCCTTGCTTATATTTGTGCAGCACGTGGCTATCGTCTTATTTTAACAATGCCAGATACAATGAGTATTGAAAGACGTAATATTTTAAAAGCATTAGGCGCAGAAGTGGTACTTACAGAAGGGATGAAGGGGATGAAGGGGGCTATTGATAAAGCACAAGAACTTCATGAAGCCATTGACAATAGTTTCATTCCACAACAATTTAGCAATGCAGCTAATCCTAAAGCACACCGTGAAACCACAGCTTTAGAAATTTGGGAAGATACAGATGGTGAGGTAGATTACTTCTTAGCTGGTGTTGGAACAGGTGGAACGGTGTCTGGTGTTGGCCAAGTGTTAAAAGCTAAAAAACCAGAAGTTAAAATCATTGCCATTGAACCATCTGATTCTGCTGTTTTATCAGGTAATAAACCAGGCCCACATAAAATTCAAGGTATTGGTGCAGGATTTGTACCAGATACATTTGATAGAAGTGTAATTGATGAAATCAAACCTGTTACAAACGAAGCTTCATTTGAAGCAGCACGTAAACTTGCTAAAACAGAAGGAATCTTAGTAGGTATTTCATCAGGAGCAGCCTTAAGTGCAGCAACAGAAATTGCAAAATTAGAAGAAAACAAAGATAAATTAATCGTTGTCCTTTTACCAGATACAGGAGAACGTTATTTATCAACAACACTTTTTCAATAATTAAAAATTAATATGTGTATTTTTAATTTAAACACATAATATAATAAGGTTATGCCCGAAATATGATACAATAATCATATAGGACATAACCTTATTTTTTATTGAACAAAATTTATAGTAGAAGATAGACAAGTAGAAAGGATTATCTAAATGGTTAAATTTAATAATAGTTGGGATGAAGTACTTAAGGGAGAATTTGAAAAACCTTATTATCTTGCATTACGAAGCTTTTTAAAAACAGAATATCAAACACAAACAATCTATCCACCAGCAGAGGATTTATTTAGTGCTATGCGCGTCACAAGCTATGAAGATACTAAAATTGTTATTTTAGGACAAGACCCTTATCATGGCGCAGGACAAGCCCATGGAATGGCTTTCTCAGTGAGGCCAGGTGTGCCTACACCACCTTCCCTAAAAAACATATACAAGGAATTAAATGCCACTATGGGATGTTATATTCCAAATAATGGTTACTTAATGAAATGGGCAGAGCAAGGCGTACTTTTATTAAATACAGTTTTAAGCGTACGTGCTTCTAAACCACAATCTCATAAAGGGCAAGGATGGGAAATTTTTACGGATGAAGTGATTAAAAAGCTTAATGAACGTGAAGACCCAGTTATTTTCCTTCTATGGGGAGCGCCAGCACGTAAAAAAGTGAAGCTCATTACAAATCCACAACATAAGATTTTAGAAGCAGCACATCCAAGTCCACTTTCAGCTTATAATGGATTCTTTGGTTGTGATCACTTTAGAAAAGCCAATAGGTTACTAGAAGAAATGGGTAAAACACCAATTGATTTCCAAATTGAAAATATATAATAAATAAGTTTTAAACTATTGACAAATAATAATGAGTTATTTATAATATCACATATATTTAAGGATAATTATTTAAATTGCTAAAAACTGTGAAAAGAAGAGTAGAAATATAAATGAACTTTCAGAGAGCCGAGGAAGCTGAAAATCGGTAGTGAGTTGTATTTTGAAGAACATCTTGGAGTTACTAACCGAAAGGCAAGGCTTAGTAGGCTTAGACGGGGTAGACCGTTACATCTAG
>CALGWE010000347.1:0-5399 GCA_937935915.1 uncultured Clostridia bacterium | reverse complement strand
GGATTTGGTATTCCATATCACAAACAAGAAGGGGAAGCTCGCCTTGATATCAAATCTTTAGGTGAAAAACTTGATCCGGTACTTAAAGCCTTCTGCGAAGAATATGGCAAAGAAGTTCAATTCCAAATCGAACCTGGTCGTTATATTCCATGTGAATGTGGTTTACTTTTAGGTGAAGTAACTGCCACCAAAACAAATGCAGAGCACAAATATTTAGGAACTGATATTGGATTTAATACACTTCAAAGACCTATTATGTATGATTCTCACCATGATATCGAACTTTATTCAAAAGAAGTTAAAAATCCACCTATTTCATCACTTACAGTAGTAGGTAATATCTGTGAAAGTGGTGATATCTTAGCTAAAGACCGCATGCTTCCAGAAGCCTCACGCGGTGACCTTATTGCTATGATGGATGCAGGTGCTTACGGTTACTGTATGGCTTCTTGCTATAACCAACGTTTCAGACCAGCTGAAATTCTTATCGAGTCAAATGGTAACGTAAGGCAAATTAGAAAAAGAGATACATTAGAAGATTTAGTGCGCAATATGCTATAGAAAGAAAAAAGAGATTCCCTAATGGCTAGAGAGAAATAAAAGGGCTATGATGAAAACCTTTATGGTTGCATCATAGCCCTTTTCTATTGGTTTGAATATATGTTTAGGATTTATGATTGTCTTTGTAAAAAAAAAGAAGGCCATTGGGGTTTGGCCTTCTCTTCGTTCCGTTCATATTTTATAAACAGGAAAATAGATATATTATGGGGAGATTTTGTAAGCAAGATTGCTCTTGCTTGATATATATAATACGCTTTATATTTTAATAAAGTATGAACTCATATTTAATATTATGTAGATATTTATTCCTAATTTGTAAATAACTGTATTAAAGTTTATTTTCCCTGTAAACCCCATAAAAACAAGCCCTATTCTATAAATAAATTTACAGATTTTATATAATAAAAAGCTGCTGTGACTTAAATAAATCACAACAGCTTTTTATTACTTTTTAATTTCGTTTCCGTTTTCGTCAACTTCAACTTCTACTTCTACATATTCATATTCTACATCTTCAGCTTTTTTACCTACTGCAAGATTTGGTTCTTGAATTGCTGCTACAGCAACCTTCTTAACTGGAATACGTACGCCTTTATTAAGACCAAATTCAACAATAAATACATCATTAACGATATCTACAACTTTACCATATACTCCTGAGTTTAAAAGTACGTATTGACCTACTTTAATGCTATCTTGCATTGTTGCAACTTCTTTTTCTCTCTTTCTTTGTGGTCTAATGATTAAGAACCACATTACACCAAAGAATACCGCCATATATGCTACTGTTACACCAATACTCATAAGACCGCCACCGGCTGCTGTTAATAAAATTGTGTTCATTTTTGATTCCTCCATTTATTATTTATTTTGTTTATAACCTTCTAGACGCATTTTTTTGTATTTAGCGAATTCGCCTTTATCTAATGCTTCTCTAATTTCAGTCATAAGATTGTTAAAGTAATATAAGTTATGCATTACACATAAACGCATACCTAACATCTCTTTTGCTTTTAATAAGTGTCTAATATAGGCTTTGCTATATTTTTGACATGTTGGACATTTACAATCTTCTGCGATTGGTGTCATGTCATTTTCATGCTTTTGATTGAATAAATTAAGTTTACCTTGATTTGTATAAACATGTCCATGACGACCATTTCTAGCTGGTAATACGCAGTCGAAGAAGTCAATACCGCGATCTACAGCTTCTAAAATGTTTTCTGGTGTTCCTACCCCCATTAAATAAGTTGGTTTATTTTGTGGAAGATATGGTACAACATGCTCAAGTACATTATACATCTCTGCATGAGATTCACCTACTGCAAGTCCTCCTACTGCATATCCTGGAAGATCAAATTCGCGAATCACTTTAGCATGTTCGATACGAATATCAGGGTGAATCCCACCTTGATTAATACCAAATAATTTGCTGTTTATTAACGGTATCTTCAAGACTGTTTAAACGGTCCATTTCTACCATACAACGTTTAAGCCATCTTGTTGTACGCTCTACAGATGGAATAATATAATCACGGTCTGCTAATGCTGGTGGACATTCATCAAATGCCATAGCAATTGTTGAACCAATGTTAGATTGTATTTGCATACTTTCTTCTGGTCCCATGAAAATCTTTCTACCATCTATATGTGAAGAGAAGTATACTCCTTCTTCTTTGATTTTACGCATTGCTGCAAGTGAAAACACTTGGAATCCGCCTGAATCTGTAAGGATTGGACGGTCACAAACCATAAATTTATGCAGCCCGCCTAATTCTTTAATAAGCTTATCCCCTGGTCTTAAATGCAAGTGATAAGTATTTGATAAAACAACTTGTGTGCCAATTCTTTCTAAATCTTCTGTAGAAAGTGCCCCTTTGATTGCTGCTACTGTTGCAACATTCATAAAAACAGGTGTTTCAATAACCCCATGTGGTGTATGAAAACGCCCTCTTTTTGCACGGCCTTCTACTTTTAGTAATTCATACATCTAGTATCTCCAATCTTTTTATACTCTAATCTAGTGTACAAGAAATCATTTACTTTTTCAACAATAGCCCCTCTATTTTTAATATTTATTATAAACATTAATCATTATTATAAACACTTCTCATTGAAGATTTATAGGGGTTTATGTTAAAATTATCTTTATTTACTACTATTTTAAGAAAGGAGCATGATATATGTCTGGTTCAATATTTGGTAAAATGTTTCGCGTTTCTACCTTTGGTGAGTCCCATGGCCCAGCCTTAGGTGTTACCATTGATGGTTGCCCTTCTAATATACAAATCTCTTTAGAAGATATTATGAAGAATATGAATAGAAGAAAGCCTGGAAATGGTCAAATTGGTACAACTCGCAAGGAGGATGACCTTGTAGAAATACTTTCAGGAACTTTTGAAGGTGTGACAACTGGTACACCTATCGCACTACTTATTCGTAATAATAATCAAAAATCTCATGATTACAGTAATATAAAAGATGTTTTTCGTCCTTCTCACGCTGATTATACTTTTGATCAAAAATATGGTATTCGTGATTATCGTGGTGGTGGACGTTCTTCTGGCCGTGAAACTGCTGCCCGCGTTGCTGCTGGTGCCATTGCTAAACGTTTCTTAGAGGAGCTTGGCATCACAGTCACAGCTTATACACGTTCTATTGGGCCTATTGAAGTAAGCGAAACTGATTTCAATCTAAATGAGGCACGTGAAAACCCAGTGAATATGCCAAGTAATAAAACAGCCGAACTTGCACTTGATTATATTGCAAAAATGCGTCAAGAAAAGGATTCTGTTGGGGGCATTGTAGAATGCATTATTAGCGGCGTGCCTGCTGGAATTGGTGAAACTGTATTTGATAAGCTAGATGCCACTTTGGCTTATGCCATTATGGGCATTGGGGGTGTCAAAGCCTTCGAGGTAGGGAGCGGCGTAGAAGCTTCTAAACTTCAAGGCTCTAATTATAATGATGCCTTCTGTATTGAAGATGGTAAGGTTGCAAAGAAAACCAATCATTCAGGCGGTATTTTAGGGGGCATGTCTGATGGCACTGATATTTTCTTTAAAGCTCACTTTAAACCAACACCATCTATTGCACAAATGCAACATACCATTAATAAAAATTTAGAAGAAACAACCATTGAAATCGTAGGACGTCATGACCCAGTTATTGTGCCACGTGCTGTGGTTGTCGTAGAATCTATGGCAGCCATTGCCCTTGCAGATCTTATTCTCTGTAACTTAGGTTCTAATATGAATACGATTCGTAAATTATCTAAGTAAGATAAGCATTCCATCAATACTTGTAGAGGGTATCGCAAAATTATTATTAACCTTGCGACACCCTCTTTTTTATTTCCTCTTCTATGTATTTCAACTTACCCTCTATGGCTTTATAATTATTTTGTAATTTAAATTTTTTTAATTTTAATCGAACTATTTTCTTAAAATCAGTGTATAGACAGTATAAATGTACATTTAAATACTTGGTCTATAATAGTCTCTTAAATGGAGATTACCTCCTTTATGCATAGGCTAGACCCTTTAGAAAGGAGATTTTAACAATGAATGGTACCATTTCAAAACAAGAAGCTAAGGTACTTTATGAAGAAAATATCATTTACATTTACCGCGCTGCCTTATTTCTTACTAAATCTAAAGAATTAGCCGAAGACATCTCTCAGGAAGTCTTTATAAGGGCTTTTGATAAATATCATACCTTTGACATGACTAAACCTGTACGTCCTTGGCTTTATCAAATCATGCTCAATATGGTTCGCAGCTATTATCGTAAAAATATATTTCATATACACTTAGAGGCCCTCACCAAATTACCCCAAGATGAAACTGACTTTATAGAACAAGATTTTTTAAAAAAAGAAGAAGATCGTTACTTATGGCATAAAATCAGCACCCTTAGTCTGAAACTCCGAGAAGTTCTAGTTTTACACTTCTATATGGATATGACTCTAGAAGAAGTGGCTCAAATTCTTAAAATTCCTTTAGGCACTTGTAAGTCTAGGCTTAATGCTGCTCTTACTAAGCTTCGCCAAGATGAAGAAATAAAAAATATTACATATCTATTAGGAGGTCGTGAACTATGAAAACTTTAAAAGAATCTACAAAGCATATAAATGCTATTAAATATGTTTTACATGAGCAATTAGATCAAGAAAATGTCTCTTCAAATTTCGAAGGACTTTGGGAGGATTATACTATGAAAAGAAATGGGTTAACACATAAAAAATTATATAAAGCAATTATTTTAGTTGCTGCTATTACATCTATTTCTATTACTACCATCTATGCTGGTGAACGACTTATTAGACGTGACTTTATTAATATGCCTTTTAAATCAGATAAACAAATATTAGGTAGATGGGAATCTGTTGACTTTGTCCCTACTATAGCTGACTTTGATGTTAATAAACAAAACTTTTCTATTGATGACTTATATCTACGTGGACTTGTATTTGAAGAAGATGGCATTGTTCATAATTTAATTGAGAACTCAGTAGGTGATATAGTCGCAACGTCCAGTGCCTTTACTTGGACTAAACATTATATTCTTGAATATGCAGATAGTACAGCTAGTAAGTACTTTATCAAAACAATTAACGACGACACATATATGTTTATGGAATGGAAAAATGGTGATTATACCTATTGCCGCGTAGATAAGCCGCTTTATCTTGTCTTAAAAAAACAATGATCAATTAATCTTTATGGCTTTTAATACAACAATTATTAAAAATAAGGAGGATAGAAACTCGCCTAATATGGCAAGTGTTTATCCTCCTTTGTTACCCTTATTATATATGCACCATTATCTTGTATGCT
>CALGWE010000346.1:0-1479 GCA_937935915.1 uncultured Clostridia bacterium | reverse complement strand
TACTGTACGGCTTGAACGTGGGTTAACTTCGATAATATAAAGATCATTTTTGTATTCGATATATTGAATGTTAATCATACCAAGTACTTTAAGCTCTTTGGCAAGCATTTGTGTACATGTAATGATTTTTTCTTTAATATGTTCTGGAATATTCACACTTGGGTAAAGTGTTGTACTATCGCCTGAGTGAATACCTGCTCTTTCAAGATGTTCCATAATACCTGGAATTAAAATATTTTCACCATCTGAAAGGGCATCAACCTCGATTTCACGTCCCATTAAATATCTATCAATGAGTACTGGATTTTCTGGGTCACGGTCAAAGGCATTAATTAAATATCTTTCAAGTTGGTGTGCTTCATATGTGATTTCCATTCCTTGACCACCAAGTACGTAAGAAGGTCTTACAAGTACTGGATATTCAAGTTCTTCTGCCACTTTGAGCCCTTCTTCAACTGACCAAATCGCTTTTCCTTTTGGACGTTTAATATGAAGTTTCTCAAGGATTTCATCAAATTTTTCACGGTCTTCTGCTTCATCCATATGTCTTGGATGTGTCCCAAGTACTGGAATATTCATTTTTTCACAGAACTTCGCAAGTTTAATGGCTGTTTGCCCACCGAATTGAAGGATGACACCCATTGGTTTTTCTTTTAAGAAGATATGGTAGAAATCTTCATCTGTAAGTGGTTCGAAGTAAAGTTTATCAGATGTATTAAAGTCTGTACTTACTGTTTCTGGGTTATTATTTACGATGATTGTTTCAATGCCTTTTCGCTTAAGGGCCATAATGGCATGTACTGAACAGTAGTCGAACTCAATCCCTTGACCAATTCTGATAGGACCTGAACCAATAACCATAACTTTTTCACGATCAGATACTTCTACTTCATCCACTTCATCATAAGTTGAGTAATAATATGGTGATTCCGCTTCGAATTCTCCACCACATGTATCAACCATTTTATAAACAGGAACGATATTCCATTTGAAACGAAGTTCACGAATATCTTCTTCTGTTACTTCTAATAATTCAGCAATGGCTTTATCTGCAAATCCACGTTTTTTAAGTTTGCGTAAGAAAGCAGGTGTAAGTTCTGAGAATTCCATTTCAGCAAGGCGTTCTTCTTGTTCCACAATCCAGCGGAATTTTTCTACGAAGAAGATATCCATACCTGTAAGTTTACATACTTGTTCTTTTCTATAGTGACGACGAAGCATTTCAGCTAAAGCAAAAATTCTTTCATCATCAGCGATAACAACTTTTTCTTTGAGTTCATCAAGTGTACATTTTGCAAGTTTATTATGTTTGAAGCTAAATTTACCGATCTCAAGTGAACGAAGCCCTTTAAGGAAAGCACTTTCGAAGTTATTTCCGATAGCCATGATTTCACCTGTTGCCATCATTTTTGTACCAAGTGTACGTTTAGCTGTGTAGAATTTATCAAATGGCCATTTTGGAATTTTACATACCACATA
>CALGWE010000345.1:0-4762 GCA_937935915.1 uncultured Clostridia bacterium | reverse complement strand
GTTGTTATTGGAGCTTCTGCAGCTGGTATTAACGGTGTAAAAAGACTTCGTGAATTAGACAAAGATGCTGAAATTACATTAATCTCAAAAGATGAACACGTTTACTCAAGATGTATTATGCACCACTACATGGAAAATATTCGCAGCGTGGAACAACTTTCTTTCATCAAACCAGGATTTATGGAAGAAAACAATATTAACTGGATGAAAGGACAGCTTGCAACTAAAGTTGATCTTGAAAATAAAACAGTTCATACATCAGAAGGTGAAGTTGTAGCTTTCGATAAATTACTTATCGCTGCTGGTTCACATGTATTCTTCCCACCAATTCCAGGGCTTAAAGAAGCTAAAAATGCAATTGGTTTCCATGACCTTCATGAATGCGAAGCAATCTTAGAAAGACTTAACACTTGTGAAAACATCGTTATCATGGGTGGTGGTCTTGTAGGGATCGATGCTTTAAGTGGACTTTTACACAAAGGCAAAAACCTTTCATTAGTAGAAATGAGAGACCGTATGCTTTCTATCCAATTAGACCACAGAGCAGCTAAAACTTATGAAGATGCTTTTGCTAAGGAAGGTGTAAACTTCTTCTTAGATATGGGTGTACAATCACTTAACATGAACGAAACAAATGATGAGATCGTAAGCATCACTTTAAGCACAGGTGAAACAATTCCTTGTGACTTATTAGTAGTTGCATCAGGGGTACGTGCTAACGTAGGTTTCTTACAAGATTCTGGTCTCGAAATGGACCGTTTCGGACTTATCATTGATCCATCTGGTAAGACATCTCATCCAGATGTTTATGGTGCTGGAGATATTACAGGACGTAACCCAATTTGGCCAGTAGCTGTTAAAGAAGGTATCATTGCTGCAAGTAATATGTGCGGTGTAGCTAAAGAAATGACAGATTTCTTCGCTAGCAAATCTACAATGAACTTCCTTGACATTCCTACAATGTCACTTGGCCAGGCACAACCAGAAGATCCAGAAAACTATATCATCGAAATCGAAGAAGATGATAAAGGTAACTACAAAAAAATCGTTCACAAAGATGGTAAAATCTGCGGAGCTATTTT
Source organism: uncultured Clostridia bacterium (assembly GCA_937935915.1). GTDB lineage: Bacteria > Bacillota > Clostridia > Lachnospirales > Cellulosilyticaceae > Cellulosilyticum. Next base: position 3,680 of record CALGWE010000345.1, on the reverse strand, counting down.
ACAAGGTGACCTTTCTTACTCAGGTATTTTAACTCAACTTATTCGTGAAAAAATCGATGTATCAAAAGTTAAAAAACCATTATTCAAAATTGACTACTCTGATTTCTTTAATATCAAAGAAAACTTTGAGTTCACATACGAAGATTAGGAGCATGTAAATGGAAAAAAGATCACTACTCGATAGACTTAATAACTTACCAGTCGCCGTTCTACCTACTATGGTAGGTGCGGCTACACTTTCAAATATGTACGCACCATTAGGCTTTACTTGGATTCGCCACCTTACAATGTGGGCAGCAGCAATCGTTGTAATTGCTTATTTAATGAAAATCGTACTTCACTTTAATACAGTGAAAACTGAGTATTCTAATACTGTACCAGCTAGTTTATATGCTGGACTTACAATGATTACTATGATTTTAGGAAGCTATATCTTTGATTATAGTCCTGTAATTGGTAAAGCTTTATGGGCACTTGGACTTAGTGTGCATGCTATCCACCTTGTTATCTTTATTTATCGCAATGTAGTAAAAGGTGTTAACATTAATACTTTTGTACCAAGTTGGTTTGTAACATTTAATGGAATTATGGTATCTACAGTTGTAGGTGTGCCTATGAATGAACCTACTATTGGAAAAATCGTTGTTTATTATGGGATCACAATCTTTGCTATTACATTACCATTTATGATTGTAAGACTTATTAAACATCCAGTAGCAGACCCACTCTTCCAAACAAAAGCTATTTTACTTGCACCATCAAGCCTTTGCGTAGTAAGTTACTTAAACTTCATTAAAGAACCTAATGCAATGCTTTTATATGTTTTATATGCTATTGTATTTTGTACTTTAATTTATGTTCTTATTAACTTACCAAAGTTCTTCTCTTTCAAATTCCATCCAGGATTTGCAGCCCTTACTTTCCCAATGGCCATCGGGATTGTAGCTTCTAATAAAATGTCTGCTTTCCTTATTGGAAATGGACACGAAGTACTTGGTGGCATGATTAAAGAGGTAGCTGGTATTCAGCTCTATATCACAACTGCTATTATTGGCTTTGTACTTTTCAACTTCGCAAAAATGCTTAAGGCAGATAAATAGAATGAGGTCCGCCGAGAGGTGGAGCCCCGCATGACTACGACTACGTAAATTGTGATAGTCTAAGTTTGCGAATCAAAGAAACGGTGTGAACTCACTTCGCTACGCTTCGTTCAGACAGCACACCTAAAAGCTCTTTGATTCTCTTCACTAAGACTATCAATAATTTACTCCGTATGTAGTCATGCGGGGCTCCACCTCTCGGCTTTTCTTCTATTTACCTAGCTTTCGGGCGTAGAAAGAAAATGTTAACTGTTTTACTTGTATGGGGGATAGTATATTAAGGTTATTTATGATAGTCTATGTGTCATAATCAGAGAAACGGGGAATATCTATGATAATCTATACGTGATCATCAAAGAATAGAATGTGATGTTAACCACTTGCTTGTGAAAGGAGTTTTATGGATGAAAAATGATATTATCACCCTTATCTTAATGGGTGGTCAAAATAAACGTATGAATGGCCAGCATAAGGCCTTTCTTGATTTTAATGGAGAAAGCTTCTTAGATCATATCATTAAAGAAATGTCTGCCTTTTCTCCTGTGGTGCTTTCAGTAAATGATAAGGAGAAATTTAAAGATCTAGAATATCCTATGATTGTTGATGAAGTAAAAGGCATCGGCCCTATGGGGGGGATTTACAGTGCACTTAAAGTTCTAGATTGTGACTACCTCTTTATTACAGCCTGTGATATGCCCTTTATGACAGCTGAGTTTGCAAGCTATATGTATGAAAAAATGAAAAGTTTAAATCCTCAGCCTGTAGCTTTAATTTTAAGTGATGGGGATGGAAAGTTTTCTCCTTTAGGAGGTATTTATTCAAAAAAACTCCTCCCTCATATTGAGGAAATGCTTGCTGAAGAAAATTATCGTCTTGGCAAGTTACTTAAAACAGCTGGGGCTTTTATAATCCCTATTCATGAAATACCTTTTAGCGAAAATGTCATGCGTAATATTAACACGCCTGAAGAATATCATAATCTTTAACAATAAATTATATATCTACTGTATTAAAATGGGTTACAGCATCTTATGCTATAACCCATTTTTACTTTTATCTTTTTACAATTGTTAATGGTTCTTCAATTTGTTCTAATGTATCTGTACGATAAGTATTAATCGTCATTGAATCTGATGTTATATCAATAATTGAAAAAGTAGGTACTTCTTCTTGCCAACGTATATTTATATAGGCTTGTTGTTTCTCAACTAATTTATAATACTTACTTCCGGAAGCTGAATTGGCTGTAAGATATAAAATTCCCTTCGGATTAGTTACTGTACCACTTACAGCTTTTGTTTTTATAGCCGCTTTATCTTCTATACCATCCAGATATTTCGTATAAGTATCATCAACAAGCTTTTCACCTTCAAAGTAAGCTTCAAATTCATCATCTGTAATCATTGTGTCTTCATATAACTTAGCTCCCTCTAAGAAGAAACTTCTTGAATAAGTGTGGTCATGGCCTGATAAAACTATATCCACATCATTTTCTTCAAAAATTGGCACTAAGTTATATCTAAGATTAGCAATCTCAGGTTCATTAGAATGTTCTCCTGAACCATAAATGTCTTGATGTAATGTGACAATACGCCATTTAGCATCTGAATCTGATGCAATAGCCTTTTTCATTAACTGCTCATGTTCCTTAATATTATCACTATTGGTATTAAGTACAATAAATAAAGCATCCCCATAACTATAGTAATAATCACCACCTGCATTCGTTGTACCTAGCTCTGTGATATTTGGATTGTTAAAATGGAATGTATAATTTTTACTAAGTGCATCATGATTACCAATAGTCGTAGCTACTGGTAATCCTTTTAATGCCTCTGGACTTAAATAACCTGCATATTCAATTTCATTACCAGTAAACATTGGATCTTTATTTGTTTTATCTATTGTTTGAATTTGGTCTCCTGCTGATACAATAAAACTAGCATTAGGTCTTAAACTTAAAGCAGTATTAATCGTATTTGCCCAGTTAAAACTATCATTCCTTGCGGCTACATCTTGTCCTTGCTTCTTGGTTGCATCTATTGCTATATTATCACTAGAAGAGCCAATTTGTGGATCCCCAACAAAGCAAAAACTATAACTGTATGGATTACGTGTTTGATACTTATTAGCTTCTTGCCATTTACCATCTTTTGTATAACTATAGTAATAAGTTGTATTGGCTTTTAAACCTTTTGCTACAGCTTTATTACTTTCATAACCTGGCACAGCTTCTTCTGTTGTCACTGTTAATAACTTGGCATCACTTAAATCAGCTTTTTGGCCAATTTTAATTTGAGCTGGCACCTCGCCTTTTTTGCTATACCAGCCAAAGTTAAGTTCTGATTCAGTTCTTCCTGGTGTTAATGACATTTGTGTCCAGTCATCCTTAATTATTTTCCACTTCTCACACCATTTTTCCCAAGCACCATTTTTAGCTGCCTCTGTTTGAATAGCTTCTGTCCAGCCATCATCACTTGCAGCAAAACTGGTTGTACTTATAGATGCTAAAATCATAGTTCCTATTAAAAAAGAAATCATTTTTTTACGTGTATTCTTCATTATATATCCCCTATTCAT
>CALGWE010000344.1:0-4293 GCA_937935915.1 uncultured Clostridia bacterium | reverse complement strand
TTAGCTGATATGGAACCATTCTTCCAAACAATTAAAGAAAATGAACCAAGCATTTATCCATTTGAATCACTTGCTGGTGAATCAGCATTCAGATTACTTGACTTCGATACAATCGGTGGTGCTAACTACCCAGGTGTAGTTTACAATGATACAAAAGACTTCAAAGTATTCAATGAATTAGAAGCACCAGAAACAAAAGAATTCTTCGATCTTGTACATAAATTCTATCAAGCAGGCTATATCAAAGAAGATGCTGATACAATTACAGACTACACACAAGATCAAAAAGCTGGTAAAATGTTCTGTGCAACACGTTCTTTAAAACCAGGAAAAGATGCTGAAGAAGGTCTTTCAATGGGTCAAGAATATATGCAAATCAACATTACAGCACCAGTTATGTCTAACCGTGAAACAACAGGTTCAATGCAAGCTATTTCATCTACATCTAAACACCCAGATGTAGCACTTCAAGTACTTGAACTCTTCAACACAGATGCATACTTTAATAACTTAATCAACTTCGGTATTGAAGGAGAACACTATGACAAAGTAGAAGGTTCTGATACAACTATCAAAGCTGGTGCAGCTCATGATAAATACAATTTAGCATTAGGTTGGGCATTTGGTAACCAATTCCTTAACTATGTAACAGAAACAGAAGATCCAGAAAAATGGGCTAAATTCGAAGCATTCAATGCTGAAGCAACACCAACACAAACACTTGGTTTCGTATTCAATCCAGATAATGTTCAAACAGAAATTGCACAATGTGTAAACGTTTGGAAACAATATATCCCAGGACTTGAAACAGGTAAACTTGATCCAAATGAAGTATTACCAAAAGCTATTGAAGAACTTAAAGCAGCTGGTTCAGATACAATTATTGCTGAAAAACAAGCACAACTTGATGCATGGGTTGCAGCTAATAAATAATTTATAAGTAGAGTTTTTACCAATAAATCAAAAGAAGCTGTCGTGAATGAATGATTTCACGGCAGCTTCTTTTTTATATTCTACATGTCCTAGCTTTTGCATATGATAAATAATAAGGGGTGAGTATGAATATGAAACCAAAAAAGAAAGTCACAGCAGAAGCTAAGAAATCTTTAAAAGAACAAATTAGCTTAGCATTAGAATTGCCACAAGAGGTGATTATGGATATGCCCACTATTACCCTTGTAGGGAATACAGAAATAAGCGTTGAAAATTTTGCAGGGCTCTTAGAATATGGTCAAAATAAAATTCGCTTGAATACTAAGGTAGGGCCTTTGTCTATAGAAGGCGAAAAGTTGGAAGCCAAACGTATGACAGCTCAGGTAATTACAATACGAGGAAATATTAAAGGGGTCTCATTTAATTAAGGAGGTGAGGACTTTGTTCTTAACATTATGGCATTATTTAAATGGATATGTTATAGTTGAAGTAAGTGGTTTTGCACTTGAACGCTTTATGAATTTAATGATGAATAGGGAACTTGATGTATGGGATGTAGGTACAGTGGGTGACAAAATACAGTTTAAAATATTGGCAAGTGAATTTAAAAGTTTGAAGCCTATTGTCAGAAAGGCGCATTGTAGAGTGAAAATCGTACATAAGTATGGACTTCCCTTTTTAATGCACCGTTATAAAAGACGAAAATTTATGCCCATAGGTTTAGGGATATTTCTTCTTATGATTTGGTGCTTATCATCCTTTGTATGGCTTGTAGATGTAGAAGGTGCAAATCGCTTAAATAGTATGGATATTGTAAATTCATTAGAAGAACAAGGCTATGGTGTAGGAAAATGGAAAGGGAGTCTTAATTTAAGGGAGGCAGAAAGTTATTTGGTAAAAGCTTATCCAGACATTGTTTGGACTGCCTTGCATTTCGAAGGTACAAGACTTGTCGTAGAGATTGCAGAGACTGTCCCACCACCAGATATGATGTTTGACACAGGGGCTGTAACGGACATTGTGGCAAAGCGTGATGCACTTGTTACTTCTATTGCAGTTTATAAAGGGATGCCAAAGGTGAAAAAAGGGGATATTGTAAAGAAGGGGGATGTTTTAGTGGCAGGACAAATGCCACTAGGAGCTGAATCTGAAGCGCTTTATGCCACAGATTCAAAAGCTAAGGTCACCGGAAAAACAGTATACAGTGCCCAAGGTGAAGTGAGTTTAACACAAATAAAAAAACATTATACAAATGAAGTAAGTCGTAAATATTGCTTAAAACTTTTTAACCGTTCCTTTAAACTTTGGGATCAAAAAATAAAAATGCAAGATTATGATACCCAAGTAAGGCTTCATCAATTACATATTACAAAGCTTTTTCCATTACCATTTGCTTATGAGGTGGATTATCGCATAGGTTATACAAAGGAAACAAAAACCCTTACAGTGGAAGAAGCAAAAGATATGCTCTTAAGTCAGCTCTGGAAAGAAGTCGAAGGCAGCTTATCAGAAAATGCAAATGTTTTAAAACGTGAAGTTTTATTTAAAGAAACAGCAGATGGTGTTACAGGTACACTTCATGTCATAGCTGAAGAAGAAATAGGTTATAAGGTAGAGGCAAGTCCTCTGGCTCAGCCAGAAGTATCTAGCGAAGGAGAAAATGCCCAATGAGTAAAATTGAAAAAGAATTAGAAGTGCAAAATTGTGATATGGCAGCAGTATTTGGTCAATTTGATGCCCATCTCTTATTAATTGAAAAACAATTAAAGGTAAGTGTAGTACTTCGTCATGATAAGCTCAAAATAAGTGGAAATGAGAACCAGGTTAAACTTGCGATACGTGTTTTTGAAAAACTTATGAGTTTAGCTAAGAGAAATGAAGAAATTGACACACAAAAGGTGGAATACTTAATGGGAACACTTAAGGATAATAATGAAGAAAAGAAACTTGGAAATATGGAAAAAGAAGTTGTAACACTTACACAACTGGGTAAACCTATTAAATGTAAAACAATCGGTCAGGCAGACTATGTAAAAAGTATGCGTGAGAATAACATTGTATTTGGTATTGGCCCAGCAGGTACTGGTAAAACATATTTAGCTATGGCAATGGCCGTTAATGCTTTTCGTAAAAATGAAGTCAGTAAAATTATTCTCACAAGACCAGCTATTGAAGCAGGTGAAAAACTTGGTTTCTTACCTGGCGATCTTCAAAGTAAGGTAGACCCTTATTTAAGACCATTATATGATGCCTTATTTGAAATTATGGGTCCTGAGAACTTTGAAAAAAATATGGAAAAGGGACTGATTGAAGTGGCACCACTTGCTTATATGCGTGGGCGTACTTTAAATAATGCCTATATTGTATTAGACGAAGCACAAAACACGACACCACAACAAATGAAAATGTTCTTAACACGTATTGGATTTGGTTCAAAAGCAGTTATTACAGGTGACTTAACCCAAGTGGACCTTCCAAATGAGAAACAAAGTGGTTTAAAAGAGGCCCTAAAAGTCTTAGAAAAAGTGGAAGGTATAGGCTTTAGCTTCCTTGATAGACGTGATGTTGTGCGTCACCCACTTGTACAACGCATTGTAGATGCTTATGAAGCTTTTGAGGAAAAGAAGAAATAAGCGAAACAAGGCAGGATGATATAGGGGGGTACAAAAGATGATTCAAAAGAAATACAGTGTATTTGTTTTTGGCATATTAGCATTAGTGGTAACATGTATTGCTGTACTCACAGGAAACTTCTTTACAAAGAAGATTCAAATTCAAATTGGAGAGGTGGCAAAAACAACAATTTTGGCACCTTTTCAAGTAGAAAATGAAATTGCAACCAATCGTAAAAAAGACTTAGCTGAGAGTGCTGTTAAAACCCAATATAAAAAAGATAGTAAAGTCCAAGAAAAAGCCATTGGTGAAATCGAAGAACTTTTTAATTATATTGAAACACTAAAGTCAAATACAACTAATAAGCGTACAGATGAAGAATTAATCAAGATTTTAAATGAACATACATCCATTGCACTTTATAATGAGCAGTATATGGCATTGTTACGTCTTTCAGAAGAAGGTATTACAAATATGAAGAAGACCTGTATAGACGTTGCAAGTAGTTTGTTTGATGAAGGGATTACCCAATCAGGCCAAAATAATAATATTGCTTTAAAATCTGCATTAGAAGCAAGTTCACTTACAGTAACTAAGCAAAAAATTGCACAAGATATTATTACAAGTGTATTAGCACCTAATGTCATTGTGGACGAGTTTGCAACCAGTGAAGCCATTCGCGCAGCAAGAGAAAAAGTAGAACCTGTTTATGTTTTAGCAGGAGAGAAGATTATTGAGCAAGGTACT
>CALGWE010000343.1:0-7956 GCA_937935915.1 uncultured Clostridia bacterium | reverse complement strand
TATCTAATTTAGTCTAATATAACTTTACAAGAGCAACATGACTTGAATGATATATATTGGAGTATATAATATTGAAACTAAAATATGTGAGGGTTGGGTATATATAGGTTGATATATAAACTTATATATGGAATAGATATCGATTAATATATAAAATCAGATATCCGGATAAATATTAGATTATATATGAAAACATATATTGAGATATATCAAGGTGTATAGGGAATATATTAGATAAGATATTGAGTTACATATAAGATAACTAATAAGTCATGTCATGATAGGAGGAAGTAATATGTCAAAAGTAATTTTAGTAGGGGAACCTATGGCGTTATTTATTGCTGAAGAGCAAGGGACATTAGATACAGTAACAAGATTTACAAGATCAGCTGCTGGTGCAGAAATGAATGTGGCAATTGGTCTTAAAAGACTGGAACATGAAGTATGTTATATTACTAAATTAGGAATGGATCCATTTGGTAAATACCTAATTGATTTCTTAAATGGAGAAGGCATTGATACAAGTAAAATTTGTTTTGACGACCACTATCCAACAGCATTCCAATTAAAAGCAAAAACAGATGAAGGAGATCCCGATGTAGCTTACTATCGCAATGGTTCTGCTGCATCTAATATTACAGTTGATGATGTAGATGGCATCGACATGAAAGGGTTCGACCACTTCCATTTAACAGGAATCTTCCCTGCTATTTCAGATTCGTCAAGAGCAACATTATTATATCTTATTGAAAAAGCTCAAAATAATGGACTTACAACATCATTTGATCCTAACCTTAGACCAAGTCTTTGGAAAAACAAAGAACAGATGATTGAAATGATTAATAAAATTGCTTTTAAATGTGAAACAGTACTTCCGGGTATTAGTGAAGGAAGAATTTTAACAGGTTTTGAGCATGAAAGCGATATTGCAGACTTTTACTTAAGTAGAGGTGTAAAAAACGTTGTTATTAAAATGGGACCAAAAGGTGCTTATGTAAAAACAAAAACAGAGGAAAAATACATTGATGGCTACAAAGTAGAAAAAGTGATTGATACAGTAGGAGCAGGCGATGGATTTGCAGTAGGTTTCCTTAGTGGACTTCTTGAAAAAGAATCAATTGATAACTGCGCCCACAGAGCCAATGCAATTGGTGCAATCCAAGTAATGCATGCAAGTGATAACGAAGGGCTACCAACTAGACAGCAACTATTTGACTTCATGAAAGATAAATAATATATCATCATAAAAGAGTGAATCTCTATTTCAAGAGATTCACTCTTTTAATTTGGGGACAGGTCTTTAAAATTACTATTTAGAGAAGGAAGGGTGTTAAGAAGAGGGAGACTTTTTGCAGAGTATGTAGAGGATGGTGATGATAATAATACAGAGGCTAATCCATTGAGATGTAGAGAAGATAAATAGATGACCTCTTTCACTATCATAGCGTAGAAATTCAATAAGAAATCTAAGGATGGAATATGTTAATAAATAAGTAAGAAGTGCAGAATAGTTGAAATGCTTACTAAGGTAATAAATGATAAAAGATAATATAAATAAACAAAGTGCTTCTAATAGCTGAACTGGGAAAAGTGGGATATTGGCAGGTGCTAGGGAGTTGGTAGGAAATATAATGTGACCGAATCCATTATAAGGGATACCATAGCAACAACCAGCCATAAAGCATCCGATGCGCCCGAAAGCATGTGCAAATGGTAGTAAGAATATAAATTTTTGCAGATAGGGATGAAAGTTGATATGATGTAGACGGGTAGCTATAAATAGAAAAATTAAAGCGCCAATGAGTCCACCTAAGAATACAAAGCCACTTCTTAAAAGTAAATTGAGATAATGAATATTAGCTAGTTTGTACCAATCTATTTTGTTATGGATAGTAATAATATAAAGTATTTTTGCACCTATGCCTCCTCCAAGAAGGCTATAAGATTCTAGGATAAGGAAGTGATTAAAATCAAGTGTAGTATGTTGAATCATTTTTAGAGCGATAAGATTAGAAATAACAAGACCTAAAACAATCATTAAACCATATCCTGGAATGAGTTTATTGAAGAAATTAAAGTATAAATGCATGAAGAAGCCCCCTTTGTGTAAAAGCCTGATATAAAGACGGCTTTAGTATGTAGTGTAATCTAGATTATTGAGCCAGATTGTTGTGGAACAGAAAAAGGGTATATAAAATGAGATAAATATTATAAATAGGTATTTATCTCATTTTATAATAGGTATTTATCTCATTTTATTAATGATTAGTTTATGATATATGAATATACACATATAGATTATAGTAGCGTAATTATTTAATTAGATTATGAGTTAATTGTAGAAGATTTAAAGTCCACTAATACAAGCAACGCAAGCGATGTAGAGTAATAAACAAAGACCAGTACCGATAATTGAGCAGATAAGACCAGCAGTAGCAATTGAGGTATTTGAAGCATTGGAACTTCTAGCAAGTGAACCGAGAATGATTCCAAGAACGCCTAATATAGCACCGAGCCAACCAAATACGCCACCTGTAAAAATGCCGATAAGAATAGAGATGATACCTAATACTAGTGCAGCAACTCCCATTATGAGTACCTCCTTAATAAGATGTTTAATACACTCTAATATATATGATGTAAAGGATATAAAAATTAATCTTTTTTAATTCTTGTATAAGGTTGAAATGTTTAATAATATATTTTAAGTTTAGAAGGAAGGGCATAGTAATATTAAATAAAGGAGAAAGTAATGGGTAAAATAATACTTATTTATATTGTTATTATTAATTTAATAGGCTTCTTATCAATGTGGTTAGATAAGAAGAAGGCAATCAAACATCAGTACCGTATCTCAGAAAAAACATTATTTCTATTAGCTATTTTAGGTGGTTCTATTGGAAGTATATTAGGAATGAAAAAGTTTCGTCATAAGACAAAACATTGGTATTTTAAATATGGTATGCCTCTTATTTTAATTATCCAATGTATACTGATCGTATTTTTATATAAATATTTATGGGAATTAGGGGCTTTAGAAGTTTTGGGGACAGGTCTGTAAAACTGTTGTTTAATGCATACAAAATATAAAGTGGTAAATAATAATCCTAAGAGGTGATTACTATGCAAAATAATAATGGGAATTTTGAAAAGTATAAGAATCAAATTGAGGGATTTACACATAAAGTAATGGATGATGCAGAGGATTTAAGCTATAAGGCATTAGATGGCATGCAAGAATTAGGGTACAAAGCAATAGAGGGAACAGAATATTTAAGTGCTAAAGCTGCTGAAGGAGCTAAAGCATTAAAAAAAGAAACTCAAAACGTACTTCACAAAACAATTAAAGGTATGGAAAAACTAGAAGATAAAATGAAAAATAAATAATTTAAAATAGCTCGGAGCATAGTCATGAAAAATAAATTTATAAAAATAGATTTATAAAGTGATTATGCTTTAATTTTTAATAATTTAACAAGGTAAAATAAATCAGCCATAAGGAGGCTAGCTATTTTTATGAGAAGGTATATAAGTGAAATGATAGGGACGTTTGTACTTGTATTATTTGGGTGTGGAAGTATAGTAATTCAAGGGGGAAGTTTAGGAAATTTAGGAATTGCAATTGCATTTGGATTTTCATTTATAGCTATGGCATATGCAATTGGCAATATTTCAGGATGTCATATTAATCCAGCTGTATCATTAGCAATGTATATGACAGGAAATTTATCACTAAGAGATTTTTTTATTTATAGTATATGTCAGTTTGTTGGAGGGATTTTAGCTAGTGGTGTGTTAGTGAGCATTATTAATTTATCTACTAATCTAGGTACAGCTACTGAGATTGGGTTAGGACAGAATGGATATGGCCCAGCATCTACTGCAGGTTTAGGCTTATTAGGTGCATTAATAGTAGAGTTTATTTTTACGTTTGTATATGTAATTGCATTATTAGGGGTTCTATCATATGATCGAACAAATCATTTAGGTGGGATTATAATAGGATTAACATTAGTGGCAATATACATTGTAGCCATTCCATTAACAGGGGGAAGTATTAATCCAGCACGTAGTTTGGCGCCAGCAGTATATTTAGGTGGTATAGCACTAAGGCAAGTATGGGTATTTATTATAGCACCATTTGCAGGAGCAGCAGTAGCTGCAGTCTTTTGGAACTTTATGACTAAGGAATTAACCATATAGCAGGAATTAGTTATATAAAGATAAACTTTCTAATATAAAAAGAACGTACTAATTTTTAGTTAGTACGTTCTTTTTATATTAGAAGTTGTAGACCTGTCCCCAAATAGTACTAGATGAGGGTGAGGGTTTCGTCGAGGCCGAGCATGATATTCATATTTTGTACGGCTGCACCAGAAGCGCCTTTTCCGAGGTTATCTAAGCGGGTAATAATCATGATTTGATCATCGTTTCCAAATACGAAGATTTCGGCTTTATTTGTATTGTTACAAGCAATTGGATTGAAGAAGTTTGAGTCTAAACATTGAGTTGGATTAAATGGCATTACTTTTACGAAATTTTGATTAGCATAGTAACCGCTTAAGTATTTATGAACATCAGCAGGTGTTACCTTTTTGCTTAACAGTCTTGTGTGGAGTTGAATAGCAACTTCAAGACCTTCGTAATAGTCAGCGATAATTGGTGAAAAGATAGGCGCATAAGTAAGACCTACTTTTTGCTGCATTTCTGGAATGTGTTTATGATGAAGTCCGAGGGCGTAGTGGCGTGGTGTGTCGTATGTAGGGAATAAGTTTGAACGATCAGGATCATTGTATTCAGCAATTGCAGATTTGCCAGCCCCACTATAACCAGAAATACCGTGAGCCGTTACAGGATAATCTTTTGGAATGATTCCACCGTTTACTAAAGGATACATAGGAAGAATAAATGCACTAGCATAGCAACCAGGAACAGCTGTACGCATAGAATTAGCAATTTCTTGACGTGCTGTTGGTGTTAATTCTGGAATACCATAAGTCCAATTAGGATTTGTACGGTGAGCAGTACTAGCATCAATGATTTTAGTATGTTTATTATCAGGATTAATCATAGAAACGGCTTCTATAGAGGCTGCATCTGGTAGGCATAAAAATACGATATCTGCTGAATTAATGAGCTGTTTACGTGTATCATAATCCTTTCTTTTATCTTCATCTATTTTTAGTATATTAACATAGGGATGATTAACTAAACGTTCATTAATTCTTAGTCCAGTTGTCCCAGCTTGACCATCAACATAAATGTTAAACTTTTTAGTAGACATAGTATTAGCTCCTTTGAATAAAAATTTAGTGATTGTATAATTATACATTATAATTTGAAAAGATTTAAAATTCAATAATAATATATAAAATTATTACGGTGTAATGTTATACTAACATACATAGGAATATCTAACTAAGTATTTAGTAGATATTGCTTAAAGTAATTTATTAGGAGGGTGAATTATTTTAAGTTCAAAGACAGAATAATAAATTATAAAGGGGAGAATTGTTATGAAATATTTTGAAGTACCAATAGATGTGATGACTAAAGGAAAATCCGATTATGAAGCTATTTTGACAGGTTATGTACCTGATAATATTATGCAAAATGAGAAACAAAGAGTGCGACCAGCTGTGCTCATTTTACCAGGTGGAGGGTATGAATATACATCTGATAGAGAGGCTGAACCTATTGCATTAGAATTTTTGAGTAAAGGTATATGTGCATTTGTTTTAAGATATAGCATAGCACCAGCTAGATTTCCACAAGCTTTATGTGAGGCGTTAGAATCTATAAGTTATATTAGAGAACATGCTAATGAGTGGGATATTGATACGAATAATATTGTAGTATGTGGTTTTTCAGCAGGTGGACATTTATGTGCAAGTGTAGGAGTATTTTGGAATAACCCTATATTAGATGCATATATAAATAAGAATAGGAATTTAGTAAAGCCCAATATGCTAATACTTTCTTATCCAGTAATAACAAGTGGTGTATATGCACATCGAGAATCATTTGAGGCACTTTTAGGAGAAAATCAAACACAAGAGAATATAGAACTTGTATCTCTTGAAAAACAGGTAACAAAAGATGTACCACCTACATTCATTTGGCATACATATGAAGATGGGCTGGTACCAGTACAAAATACAATACTTTTTGCAAATGAATTAATTACAAAAGGGATTCCGACAGAAGTTCATATCTATAGAAGAGGGGGGCATGGGTTATCATTAGGAAACCATTTAGTAGATGTACAAAGAGAATTTGGAGAAGAACATATGTCTAGTGAATGGATTCAACATACGATTAGATTTATATTTGATAATAAAGATTTAATTTAGGAGATAGTAAATGAAGTTAAAAAATATCTTTAACAGAATGGTAATAGTAGGTTTACTTATTGTATTACAACTAGGTATTTTAATAACAGTTATTTGGAAGCTGAGTACATATTTTATGTATTTCTATGGTATATCACTGTTATTAAGTGCTCTAGTGCTATTGCATTTAATAAGTAAGCCAGGAAATTCTTCTTATAAAATAGCATGGGCAATTCCAATATTACTATTCCCTGTTTTTGGAGGATTTCTTTATATTTTGTTAGGTAATACCAAAACAAATAAAAAGTTAACAAGGGGATTGAATGAGATTAATAATAGAACGATTCAATTTTTGAAACAGGATCCAAAAATAATTGAAGATATACAAGGGGAAGATAAAAGCATAGCTAATCAAATGAAATATATTAAGGATTTCTCGTTATTTCCAGTATATAAAAATACAACAAGTGAATATTTATCACCAGGCGAAAATTTTTATACAAGGTTAATCGAAGAATTAGAAAAAGCGAAACACTTTATTTTTCTAGAGTATTTTATTATAAGTGAAGGTGTGATGTGGGACGGTATATTAGAGATTCTAGAAAAAAAAGTAAAACAAGGGGTAGATGTTCGACTTATATATGATGATATTGGTTGTTTAAAAACATTACCTTATAAATATAATGAACGCATTGAAAAAATGGGTATTAAATGTATGGTGTTTAATAAGTTGGCACCAGTCGTATCACTTATTATGAATAACCGAGATCATAGAAAGATTACAGTTATAGATGGTCATACTGGTTTCATGGGTGGGGTTAATCTTGCTGATGAATATATTAATAAATATGAGCGTTTTGGATACTGGAAGGATGCGGCGATTATGCTTAAAGGAGAGGCTGTGTGGAATTTAACCGTAATGTTTTTACAGATGTGGGAATTCCATCATGGTATAAAAGAGGATTATACATTATTTAAGCCATATATGTATCATCCAGAACCCTTTGAAAGTGATGGATATGTACAACCATATGGAGATAGTCCATTGGATAATGAAACAGTAGGTGAAAATGTATATCTAAATATTTTGCATAAAGCTAAAGAATACGTGTATATTAGCACACCTTACCTAATTGTAGATAATGAAATGATGGTAGCACTAGAGTTAGCAGCCAAAAGTGGGATAGATGTAAGAATTATAACGCCACATATTCCAGATAAGTGGTACGTACACACACTTACACGCGCATATTACTTACCACTTATTGAAGCAGGAGTAAAAATATATGAATATAAACCTGGGTTTATTCATGCTAAAACATATGTCTGTGATGATGAGATTGGTGTAGTTGGTAGTATAAATATGGATTATAGAAGTTTATACTTACACTTTGAATGCGCGGCATTATTATATAAATCAAAAACAATTGCTCAAATAAAAGAAGACTATATTAAAACATTAGATGAGTGTATATGTATTACAGAAGAAGATTGTATTCATATTAGTTGGGGAAAAAGATTACTCAGAACTATTTTACGTCTCTTTGCACCACTGATGTAAAATATAAGAAAGGGGCTGTCGCACTAAGAAATTAGTGCGCAGCCCCTTTAACTATATAAAATG
>CALGWE010000342.1:0-2907 GCA_937935915.1 uncultured Clostridia bacterium | reverse complement strand
ATATAAGTAAAAGAGGTATTGCAAATTATATATGCAATACCTCTTTTCTTTTTGACAGCCTTAGTTGCCATCACTATTAAACTCTTTTTCCTAAAAAGGTTTAACTAGAAAGTCTAGCCATCTTTTCAACGTCCCAAAAGGTTATCTAGTAAGAAGGTGTAGATGATATCACTCATTGCCTCCGCCATCTATCTAGTACAACCTTTATATTCCTGCTCTCAATCACATATTTCTAAATTGACACTGGGTATACTAAATATATAGACGGTAACATAACAAAGAGAGAAATAAGTAATTAGAGAGGGTAGTGAATATGACAGCGAAACAATTTATAAATATTAAATCACCATTAACAGATGAAATAATAGGACAAGTACCGGCAATGAGTAAGGAAGAGGTAGACGAGGTTATTCAAAAGGCCAAAGAAGCCTTTAAATTATGGAGAGATAAACCGCTTCATGAGAGAGTAGAATATTTATATAAAGTAGCTGATTTATTATTAGAAAACGAAGAAGCACTAACGGATTTATTAATTAAAGAAGTTGGTAAAGATAAAAAAAGTGCCAAGTCGGAGGTTGTAAGAACAGCAGATTTAATTAAATTTACAGCAGATACAGCTAAAAATATGCATGGACAAAATATAAATGCAGATAGCTTTCCAGGCGGAAATAAAGGGAAGTTTGCCATTATTAAGAGAGTCCCTATAGGTGTAGTATTAGCTGTTTCACCATTTAATTATCCTGTAAATTTAGCAGCCTCTAAAATTGCACCTGCCCTTGTAGGTGGGAATAGTGTTGTTTTTAAACCGGCTACACAAGGAAGTTTATCCGGTAGTTTTTTAGCAAAATTATTTATAGAAGCAGGATTGCCAGAAGGTGTATTAGGAATTGTAACAGGTAGGGGTAGTCAAATAGGGGATTATGTTGTAACCCATCAGGATATTAATTTTATTAACTTTACAGGAAGTACAGAAGTTGGAAATCATATTGCTAAAGAAGCGAAGATGGTGCCACTTCTTATGGAGCTAGGGGGAAAAGATGCAGCAGTGGTTTTAGAAGATGCAGATTTAGATTTAACTGCTAATCATATTGTAAGTGGTGCCTTTGCTTATTCAGGACAAAGATGTACAGCTATTAAACGTGTAATGGTTATAAATGAAGTAGCTGATACATTAACAGAAAAAATCAAAGAGGAAATGAAGAAGCTTAAAGTAGGCAATCCTATGGAAGTGGATGAGGCTTTAGATGTAGTACCACTCATTAATGAAGGGGCGGCTGATTTTGTAGAAGGGCTTATTAAAGAGGCTAAAGAAAAAGGTGCGAAATTACTATGTGGTGGAGAAAGAAAAGGAAATTTAATTACACCAACATTATTTGATAATGTAACAACTGATATGCGCCTTGCGTGGGAGGAACCGTTTGGTCCAGTACTGCCAATTATTCGTGTAGGTTCTGTAGAGGAATCTATTAAGATTACTAATGCCTCAGAATATGGGCTTCAAGCTTCAGTGTTTACAACCAATATGCATAGGGCATTTGAAGTCGCTGATAAATTAGAGGTAGGTACTGTACAAATTAATAATAAAACAGAAAGAGGGCCAGATCATCTTCCATTTTTAGGGGTGAAAAGTTCTGGAATAGGTGTGCAAGGTATTTCATATTCAATAGAAGCTATGACACGTATCAAATCTACAGTTATTAATTTATAAAGTAAAACTTAGCTACTAATGATGTGGATTCTAGGAAGGTATACCTACTAATTGGGCTAGGTGAAAAATATGGTGTTATAAAGGAGGGAAGTTTACAATTAAGCTACCTAGAAACTATTGAAGTTTGCAAAAGTTTCGAAGGCATGCTTGCAAGTTTATAAGAAGTAAATCGACTAGAATTGATATTATTTAGAAAAAAAGGTATACTAAATAAGTAGGAAAAATCTACACGAAGGTGTAAAATCTACACGAAGGTGTAGATTTTTTCTTTATATATAAGTTTATATTAAAGACAATTTAAGGAGGCAAATATGCGTATTGATAAATATTTAAAATTAAGTCGTATTATTAAAAGAAGAACAATTGCTCAAGAAGCTTGTGATGCAGGGCGTGTAATGATTAATAATAAAGTAGCTAAAGCAAGTACTGATGTGAAAATTGGTGATGTAATTGAAATTAGATTTGGTGAACAAACTACTAAATATGAAGTAGTACAAATCAAAGAGCACGTTAAAAAAGAAGAAACAGCTGACTTGTACCGTATTGTGTAATAAAACCATTTTACCTTCATATAAATAGATAATAGGTAATTAGCTATTGTATGAAAGGGTGAAATAAAATGGAAGATAAGATATCTAAGAAGCATGTTGTAAATATGATTGATAGACAGAGACTTTCTATAACTGGTGTAAGTGATGTGTTCTCTTTTGATGAAAATATAATAGAGTTAGAAACAAGTAAAGGCTATGTAGATATTCAAGGAAATGGTTTGCACATTGTAAAAATGATTTTGGATGATGGAGAGTTGATTGTTGAAGGGACAATAGATAATGTGGTTTATCATGATAGTCAAGGTCCTGGAAAGAAGAAAGGTTCTATCATCTCTAAATTATTTAAGTAAGATGGTGATGATGGATGAATGAGATTGTAAGTAGCCAAGCTTTATTGTTTATAAACTCTATTGAAATAGGTATTATTTTAGGAATGGTCTTTGATATCATAAGAGTTACGCGAAAGATTGTAAAAATCCCTGATGTATTAGTACAAATAGAAGATTTATTATATTGGATTATATGTGGTCTGGTTGGTTTTTATATATTATATATTACTAATTATGCTGAGATTAGGCCATTTGTATTTGTAGGTATGGTGTTGGGTGCGATATTCTATTTTGCAACATTTAGTATAGTGTTTATGAA
>CALGWE010000341.1:0-1231 GCA_937935915.1 uncultured Clostridia bacterium | reverse complement strand
GAAGTATTTACTTAATAGATATAAATTTTCCGCGGCCAGCGTAAGTGAATATTACTAGACATTAGTACTTTATTTTTAATTACAAAATATCCAAATTACAGTTGGGGTATATTGAATTGAGGCAAAAGTAAGTATATAAATGTATGTGATAGCTCCTTTTATTATAGAATAAGAGCAGCAAATGTGGCAGTTAGTTGTAAGATAGAAATATGTAATTAAGGATGGTGATAGTATGCTAAAACCTATTCAAATAGGATGGATAGATTATTCTAACGAACACCGTGAAAAGGTTATGTCAGTATTGCACTTGCTTACAGAACCAGGAGCGATAGATGAATTAGGTATAGGGAGTATTAGAGATGGGTTTGCAAATATATTTTTCCCAGGAACCTCTACAATCCAAACACGCGCAAAATATTTTTTACTTGTTCCATATATTCTAACGGATTTGGAGAAGAAGACTTATAAGACACCAAAACTTTTTCTACAAAAATTATGGAGTGAAGAGATTAATCTAATTGATGTTTTAAATAAAGATGGAGCAAAGGGCATAATCGGGTCATTATCAAAAGAGAAGCTTAAACGTAAGCCTTCAAGTATTTATTGGAATGGGATTAGGACATTTGAAATTTTTAGGGGCAATATTCCATTAACGATTTATGCGCAGCTAATCTATAACAAAAAGTCTGAAAGAAAACATGAAGATGGCGATGACGAGGATGCTTTACAGGAAAATGGCAGTTTATGGAGTGGGGTTCCTAAAAAGAACAATTGGCGAGAGAATTTAAAGATTGAGCTAACTTATGATGAGGCACAATATTTGAGGAATAAAATTATAAGTGCAAAGGAGTCCAAGGATTCATTATTTGCGTTTATCTTAAAGAATAATTATAAAGTTAATGAAATAGAAAGATTTGAAGAACTAGGTGCTTTGCCCAATTTACCACAATGTATTCAAGAAGATTTTCAAATGGCAGAGGCTTTTAGTCAGTTTATTTATGGTGCTAATATTCGTTATAACATATTAGTTTCAAATCATGAGAATCAAGAGGCACAGGAAGCATGGGAAGCTTGGTATATGAGTGAGTTTGTATGTAGGCAGTGGGATACCTATGATATCAAGCCTGTTGTTAAGCGTTTGCGTTTAGCACCTGGACTTGTAAAGTTTTTAAAAGATTGGCAAGAAGCAGTTGGTAGTGGTGATTTAGAAAAGATAGATGAGGTCATTATA
>CALGWE010000340.1:0-1032 GCA_937935915.1 uncultured Clostridia bacterium | reverse complement strand
GTGCACTTCAATTTGATTTTCAAAAGCTTCTCCATAAGTATAACCATAGTCAAATCCACAAAGATCACAAATAGCACCATAATATTCAATACAAGCTGCTTTAGCGTTATTATAGGCAATTTCATCTTCTGCTAATGGTTTTTGTGCTTCCTGTTCTTCTTTTAAGTGTGCAAGAGATTTGGCAATCTCTTCTGCAATGCTATCCTCTTCTTTGAGTGTCTCAGACATTTCTTTAGGTACTACTGGTGTTACCTTTGGTGTCTCTTGAACCTCTACAGGCTCTTCTTTTGGTGCTACCTTTACTGGCTCTTCTGTTACCACTAATTCTTCTTTTACTGGTTCTTCTTTTACTGGCTCTGGCTCACTGACTACATCCCCAAGTAAAGCATCTACTAATTCATCAAGTGTTTGTGGTACATTACGTTTAGGTGTCATTGGGCGACCAATTGGTGCTTTTACTTCAACTGGTTTTTCAACGACTTTCTCCTCTTTTGTTACTTCTGGTAACTCTGTTTCTTTATGTGTTTTTACTGTAATACCTTCAAGACTCACTTTACCTTCGGCTACAAGCTCTTCAATGGCTGCGCTAAGTTCTGGACGTACTGTCCATTCAAAGCAAGTATTGTCTTTGAAACCACCAATGAAAATCATATGCCACCATATAATTTTGCCATCATCCCCTACAGGTGCATCAATTTTTAAATTCGCTTTAACACGTTTTGCAAGAGCTAAAACAACTTCTTTAAATGGATAAGTTGCTGTATAACCTTCTTCATTTGCTAAATCAGCGGCCTCAATACCGCTTCCCATTAAATGTACACGTAATACTAAATCTTGATTTTTAGCTGAGAATATATTTGTTTTTACGAAAATTTCTTTCCAAGTATCTTTTGTAATGCCTAGATCTTTATTATAGAGTGTATAAGGTTTAGCTTCTGCCTTAATTTTAGCAATTTCTTGTGATGTTTCACTACCCATATCGCTAAAAATATCATCTAACATTTTCCCAAAGTCGTCCTCTTCCTCTTCAAC
>CALGWE010000339.1:0-1433 GCA_937935915.1 uncultured Clostridia bacterium | reverse complement strand
GAAGCACTTATTATAGAAGATATTCAAAAAGTATTAAACAAATAATTAATTGATTTTAGGCGAAATATAAGAATTACCGTCCATCAGTAAGTCAATGTAATGAATAAAAGTTTCTTTAGCAGGGGATTTACCATTAGCAAACCACCACTTGCTAAGATTAATAATAGAATCAGTATAAAATTCACTAATTATAGGAATGGGAATAGTAAAGCTAACCATTCCTTTTTTTACGCTTTCTTCTAATTTACTTTGAATATCATTTAGAAAAAAGTCATGAATGACAGCCATTAAGGAAGCATTTTGATGGGCAGCAAAGAGCAATTTATAAAGTTTTGGGGTTTCTGAAAGATAGGTTAAGGTAAGATCTAAAACATGTAAGTAATATTCTTTAGGTGTTTGGAAGAGATAAGGGCAAAGCTCATAAGTTGGTATTTATCTTCGAAGTGTTTATAAAAGGTTGTGCGATGGACCATAGCCAGTTCACAAATATCTTTCACATGAATATCTTCAAAATCTTTTTCTTCAAGTAAACTACGCAGTGCATCAATAAGTAATTTATGTGTGCGTCTAATACGCAAATCCTCCATTTTTTTCATTGTATGTCTCCTTTTTATAAAATAAATCCTCTATAAAATCTACATTACAAGAAAGATGTAGCATAAGTAACATAGTAAAAAAACTGATTCTTGAAGATGATTTATAAAGAGTATAGATTATATTTAAACACATGTAAAGATAATCTACAGGTGTTTAAAATATAAAAATACAAGAGAAGGATTATAGGGGAATAATGTGAAAAGGGGGAAGCACTATGGCTACAATTATGAGATTAAAGAGAGTAAGTGTTATTGTGCTAATAGGGCTATTAAGTATGACAACGGGGTGTGGCGATACGGCGGTTAAGGAAACGATGAATGTAACTGAGCAGCCTACTAAACAAGTCATTACAACTAAGATGAGCAGCAAACGTGTTATATAAGGATTAGAATATTTAGGCTATGTTAAGGCCAAGGATACAAAGAAGTATGCTTTTCTAACAGCAGGACAAATTGCTGAGGTTTGCGTAGAGAAGGGGCAAAAAATCAATAAGGGGGACATATTAGCTAGATTAGATACAACCCAGCTACAACTAGCTATAGCAAATAGTGATGAAACAATTCGGATAGCCCAAAAAGCATTAGAAAAGAATGCTATACAAATAGAGTCGGCACAAGAAACTTTAAAAGTGGAACAAAACGCCTTAAAACATATAACAGACAATTATGATGTGAATATTAGTGGTCTAGAAAAGACACTTAAGCTAAAAGAAGAAAAGTTACAAGAAATGAAAGAACTTTATGAGTATGGCGGCGTAGCAAAGGCGGAGTGTGATAGTTTACAAGCAGAGTATGATATAGCTTTAGAAAATCTAGAAAATACAAAGGAAAATAAGT
>CALGWE010000338.1:0-4250 GCA_937935915.1 uncultured Clostridia bacterium | reverse complement strand
TTTGATTAACTTATTTGTAATTTGGTTTTTAACTCTAGTGCACGGTCTTTAATGCGAGGTGGAATGCCAGAGGCAACTATAAGTGTAGAAAGATATTTCTTTGCAATATCTAGTTTGTTTAATTTGTAAGCAATGGCTGAGATAACATATAGAACGGTATGCTCATCAAAACCTAAAATAGGTAGAGTTTCTTTTTCAAGTGTTTCAATAAAGCCATTAAGTGCTTTTTCAAGGAAGATTATTTCATTTTCAGAATCCTTTAAATCTCTATAAAGCCAAGCAATATGTAATGCAAGATAAGACTGCTCACCTATTTTGCTTTTTTTGGTCATAGCCATAAGGAGTGCTAATTTATATTTATAAATAGCTTCTTCAGTAGTAGGATGCTCAGCGTAACTCATATTTTGTCTTTGCAGCGCATGAATAGTATCTTTCAGCCATTCTTTTTGTTTGGAAAGTAATTTATCAAAGAGTTTGCTAAGTGAAGTATAGTGGCAATGAGGGCAAGTGATAACGTCATATAAAAGAGGGTTAACTAGTGCATAGTGAGTATATAAATCATCATCAATAGTGAGTAGTTGATTTTTCCCTATACGTATAGTTTTGGCTGTAAAATCTTTGTTACACATAGGGCAAACATAGGTTTTATCATAAAAAAGTTTTTTAGATAAATCTTCGGAAATACGATCAGACATAATAAACATCCTTTCTTAACAATCATAAATATGCATCGCTCAAATGAAATAAACAAGATGCTGTTATATGTATAATATTATATTATTTTTGGAAAATTAAAAATGAAAATTAACAATAATTCAGATAAAAAAGTAACCAAATAGGGTACTGGTTTCATATTATATATTGAGTAAGCAAAAAAATTAAAAATGGGCACACGTTAATGAAGTAGTATATGAAAAGAAGTAGATTTGCTGTACTTAAATAACCTTATCTAAAATAATGGGTCAAGGGTTAAAAAAGGTTTTACATTCAAAAGATAGTCCTACTCCTTATGAACCGGTAAAGGAGCAGAAGTCACGGGAAGGTAGTATATTTTAAGGAATATATTATTAAAGCCCTAGACCCATTTAATTATATAAATAGCTTTATGGCGACTATGATATATGCTATAAATAATAAAAATTATATGCGACATAAATTAATAATATGACGATGGCCCAAAGGGTCATCGTTTTATTTTTTTATGTATATATAAGTAATTCTATTAAGATACTTGACAAACAAAAAAGCGAATGATATGCTATAAATATAATTCCTACGAAATAACTAGGAATTGAAGGGGTGAAAAAAATGAAACTATCAACTAAAGGACGTTATGGCCTACAAGCAATGGTTGATTTAGGCGTATATTCGAAAGAAAAACATATTTCACTAAAAAGTATAGCAGAACGCTTATCAATGTCTGAAAACTACTTAGAACAACTTATGGCACTACTTAAAAAAAATAATCTCGTAACAAGTGTACGTGGTGCACAAGGGGGATATGCCTTGGCAAGACCCGCTGAAGAGATTACTATTGGTGATATCTTGAGAGCATTAGAAGGTTCACTTGCGCCAACAGATTGTACTTGTGATGGAAACATCGTACATTGTGCAATGGATGGTAGATGTGTTACTAAGTCAGTTTGGGAAAAGATTAAACAAAGTATAGATAAAGTAGTTGACAGTATTACACTTAGTCAGCTTATGGAAGATTACGAAAAAATTAATGAAAACACTTCACATATATATTGTATTTAACTAAAAAAGGAGATTAGAAAATGGAGCATATTTATTTAGATAATGCAGCGACAACACCTGTTAAACCAGAAGTACTAGATGCAATGATTCCTTATTTTACACAAAACTTTGGAAACCCATCTAGCGTATACAAAATCGCGCAAATCAATAAAAAAGCAGTTGATGAATCAAGAGAAACAATTGCTAAAGCATTAGGGGCACAAACAAACGAGATTTTCTTCACAAGCGGTGGAACAGAAGCAGATAACTGGGCAATTAAAGGTATCGCAGAAGCACACAAAGCTAAAGGAAATCACATTATCACAACTAAAATCGAACACCATGCAGTACTTCATACATGTGAATTCTTAGAAAAACATGGTTACGAAGTAACATACTTAGATGTAAATGAAGATGGTTTAATTGATCTTAATGAGTTAGAAAACGCTATTAAAGATACAACTATCTTAATTTCTGTAATGTATGCAAACAATGAGATCGGAACAATTCAACCAATTGCTGAAATCGGTGCAATTGCTAAAAAACATAATGTTTACTTCCACACAGATGCAGTTCAAGCAGTAGGACAAGTGAAAATTGATGTTAAAGAACAAAACATTGACCTTCTTTCTTTATCAGGTCACAAAATCAACGGACCAAAAGGAATCGGTATCCTTTATATCAGACGTGGACTTAAACTTGAAAACCTCATTCATGGTGGGGCACAAGAACGTGGAAGACGTGCTGGGACAGAAAATGTAGCTGGTATCGTAGGACTTGCAAAAGCTATGGAACTTGCTTACACAAACTTCGATGCAAAAATTGAGAAACTTACAAAACTTAGAGATAAACTAATTGACGGTTTACTTGCAAGCATCCCATATGCTAAATTAAATGGACACCGTACAATGAGACTTCCAAACAATGCAAACATTGGTGTAGAATTCGTAGAAGGTGAATCATTATTACTTTTACTTGATATGAATGGTATTGCAGCATCAAGTGGTTCAGCTTGTACATCAGGTTCACTTGATCCATCACATGTACTTTTAGCATTAGGTTTACCACATGAAAAAGCACATGGTTCTATTCGTTTCACATTTGGAGAAATGAACACAGAAGAACAAGTAGATTTCGTACTTGAAAAAATGCCACAAATCGTAGATCGTATGAGACAGATGTCTCCTTTATATGAAGACTTCTTAAAACAAAATCAAGATAAATAATAAAAAATAAGCTTAAAGACAACTATAGAGAATGACAAAATTATAAGAGGGGAAAATTATGTATAGTGAAAAAGTTATGGACCATTTCATGAATCCAAGAAACGTAGGAGAAATTGAAGACGCAAGCGGTGTTGGTACAGTAGGTAACGCTAAATGTGGCGACATCATGAAAGTATATTTAAAAATCGAAGATAACATCATTAAAGATGCTAAATTCAAAACATTTGGTTGTGGTGCTGCAGTAGCTACAAGCTCAATGGCTACAGAACTTGTAATCGGTAAAACAATTGAAGAAGCACTTAAAATCACAAACAAATCAGTAGCAGAAGCACTTGATGGACTTCCACCAGTAAAAATGCACTGTTCATTACTTGCTGAAGAATCACTTCATGCAGCACTTTGGGATTATGCTCAAAAAAATAACATTACTATTGAAGGTTTAGAACCACCAGTAGCTGATGTACATGATCATGATCACGGACACGATGAGGAAGAAGAGGCTTAATATATATGAATACAAATGCCAAAAAGAAAGTAGTAGTAGGTATGTCAGGAGGCGTTGATAGCTCTGTAACAGCCTATCTATTAAAAGAGCAAGGTTATGAAGTAATTGGAATGACTATGCAAATTTGGCAGGAGGATGCGCCAGAAGATCACGACGGGGGATGTTGTGGTCTTTCTGCCGTTGATGATGCCCGTCGCGTTTGTCAAAAATTAGATATTCCACACTACGTTATTAACTTTAGAAATGACTTTAAAAAACATGTAATTGACTATTTCTTAGATGAATATCAACATGCACGTACACCTAATCCATGTATCGCATGTAATCGTTATGTAAAATGGGAATCAATGCTTCAAAAAGCACTTCAAATTGGGGCAGATTACATTGCAACAGGACACTATGCAAGAGTTATTCAAGATGAGAAAACAGGACGTTTCACATTAAAACAATCTAAAACATTAGCTAAAGACCAAACTTATGCATTGTATAATCTTACACAACATCAGTTAGAACACACATTAATGCCATTAGGTGATTATACAAAAGATGAAGTACGTGCAATCGCTAAAGAAATCGGTCTTGCAGTAGCAACTAAACCAGATAGTCAAGAAATTTGTTTCGTACCAGATAATGATTATGCTAAATTTATCGAAGAACAAACTGGGAAAAAATCTAAACCAGGTAAATTTGTTGATAAAGAGGGTAAAGTTGTTGGAGAACATAAAGGAATCATTCATTATACGGTGGGACAGAGAAAAGGTCTGGGACTGTCTCTCGGACAT
>CALGWE010000337.1:0-4250 GCA_937935915.1 uncultured Clostridia bacterium | reverse complement strand
TAACATCTCTACAGCTAAGATTCCTGCATTTTCTGCGCCATCAATTCCTACAGTTGCTACTGGAATGCCTGGTGGCATTTGAACAATAGATAAAAGTGAATCAAGACCATCAAGTGTACTTGATTTGATTGGAAGTCCAATAACTGGAAGTGTTGTATAAGCTGCAATAACCCCTCCAAGGTGAGCGGCTTTACCTGCTGCTGCTACAATGACACCCACGCCTCTATCCTCTGCTGTCTTAGCAAATTCTTCGGCTGCTGCTGGTGTTCTGTGGGCAGAAATCACACGGACTTCTACCTCTACACCGAACTTTTTAACCATATTAATGCCTTTTTCTACTACTGGAAGATCTGAGTCACTTCCCATAACAAATGCTATTTTCATAAAAGCCTCCATACTATCTATTTAAAGTAGTTTACACCTGATTCAAAGATCTTTTGATCTTTAAGACCTGGAATATTTTTGTGAACAAATTGACCAATACGTTCACTATGTCCCATTTTACCGATGATACGTCCATCAAGAGAAACAATACCTTCGATATTATGCATACTACCATTTACATTGACATTACCATCACTGCTTACAAATCCATTTTCATCAACATATTGGCTAAATACTTGACCATTAGCAATAAGTTCTTTTAATACATTTTCAGGTGCTACGAAACGTCCTTCCCCATGAGATAATGGAATTTCATAGATTTCACCAAGATTTACGCCGTTAAGCCATGGTGACTGTACACTTGTAATCTTTGTTTTCGCCATAAGTGAAATATGTTTACCGATTGTATTGTAAGTAAGTGTTGGGCAGTTTACATCCATATCCCTGATTTCACCATATGGTAATAAACCAAGTTTTACGAGTACTTGGAAACCGTTACAGATTCCGAGCATTAAACCATCTTGTGTATATAAGTGTTCATGAATTGCAGCTTTAAGTTTTTCACTTCTAAATACTGAAGCGATGAATTTACCACTACCATCTGGCTCATCCCCTGCTGAGAAACCACCTGGGAAGGCAATGATTTGTGCATTTTGAATACCTTTATATAATCTTTCAATCGAATCTTCGATTTCGCTATTTGTACGGTTTACAAAGAGTACTTCATTTACTTTTGCACCAGCTTTTTCAAACGCGCGTCTTGTATCAAGTTCACAGTTTGTACCAGGGAATACTGGAATCATTACTTCTGGCTGTGCAATTTTGTTTTTAGCCACATAGATTTTACGTTCACCACTGAATGTGGCATCTACTGCCTGATCTTCGCAATCTACTTTTGGTACGAATACTTTTTCAACTACTGAAAGCATTGTGCTTGCTACTTCGTCTAAGCCTAATGTAATACCGTTTACAGTAAGTGTTTCTTCTGCTACTGTTTCACCTACTACAGTGTAAATATGACTTGGAAGTGCTGCTGCAGTATCTGCTGAAACTTCAAGGATTAAGTCCCCATAGTTTGCTTCAAATGGTGCCATATCGAAGTTTACATTTGCACCAATGTTATTACCGATTGCCATTTGGCTAAGTGCTGCGACGATGCCGCCTTTGCCAATTGCATAACTACTTCTTACTTTGCCTTCTTTTACAAGTGCATAAACATTTGCATAAGCTTCATGCATTGCTTCGAAGTCTGGCATGAATTTGTCATCTTTAGGAATGCTGATATAAACTAATTTATTACCAGCTTCTTTAAAGCTACCACTTACACATTCACTTGCATCACCTACGTTACATGTGAATGAAATAAGTGTTGGTGGTACGCTGATATTTTCGAATGTACCAGACATACTATCTTTACCACCGATTGCTGCAAGACCAAGTTGTTTTTGTGCTGTAAGGGCTCCGAGAAGTGCTGCTACTGGTTTACCCCAACTATTTGCATCTCCCATTCTCTCGAAGTATTCTTGGAATGAAAGATATGTTTTTGTATAATCCGCACCAAGTGCTACAAGTTTTGCAATACTTTCTACCACTGCATACATTGCCCCATGGAATGGAGATTTTTCTGAAAGGTATGGATCGAAACCATGTGTCATATAAGTTGCTGCTGTTGTTTCCCCTTCAAGTACAGGAATTTTAGCAACCATACCTACTTCTTTTGTTAATTGGTTTTTACCACCATATGGCATAAGTACTGAAGCGGCACCGATTGTACCATCGAATTGCATACCTAAACCTTTTTGAAGACCTACGTTTAAGTCTTTTAAGTTCGCTAAAATGCTTTCTTTTGTTAAGCTAATGTTGCAAGATTCTAATACTGGTGCTGCTACTTTAGCAGTTCTTTGTTGTGTTACACCTGCACTATCTAAGAAGCTTCTATCAATGTGTACAACCTCTTTACCGCGCCATGTCATAACTAATTCTTCTTCAGCTGTAACCTCTGCTACACATACGGCATTTAAGTTTTCTTTGTTTGCAAGTGCAATCATTTCTTCTAAATCTTCTTTTGCAATAGCGATGGCCATTCTTTCTTGTGATTCAGAGATTGCAAGCTCTGTGGCATCAAGTCCCATATATTTAACAGGCACTGTATCAAGGTTAATGCGAAGTCCTTTTGCGATTTCACCGATTGCTACGCAGACACCACCCGCACCGAAGTCATTACAACGTTTGATACGTTTAGAGAACTCAGGATTTCTAAATAATCTTTGAAGTTTTCTCTCTTCTACTGGGTTACCTTTTTGTACTTCACTACCACATGTTTGAAGTGACTCTTCTGTATGTTCTTTAGATGAACCTGTTGCACCACCGCAACCATCACGTCCTGTGGCACCACCTAAAAGTAAAATCACATCACCAGCTACTGGTTCTTCACGTTTTACGCTAGATTTCTTAACTGCACCAACTACAGCCCCTACTTCTAAACGTTTTGCTTTATAACCTTCGTGATAGTATTCTTTAACTTCACCAGTTGCAAGACCGATTTGGTTACCATATGAGCTATAACCGTTAGCTGCTGTTTTTGTGATAACACGTTGAGGAAGCTTACCTGGAATTGTATTTTCGATAGGCTCATTAGGATCCGCTGCTCCTGTTACACGCATTGCTTGATATACGTAACTTCTTCCTGAAAGTGGGTCACGGATTGCACCACCAAGACAAGTTGCTGCACCACCAAATGGTTCGATTTCTGTAGGGTGGTTATGTGTTTCATTTTTGAAGAGGATTAAGTAATCTTCTTTTTTACCATCTACATCAATTGATTCTTCAATTGTACACGCATTGATTTCTTCTGATTCAACAAGCTCCTTAAGTCCGCCTTGTTCTTTTAAATATTTCACAATGATTGTGGCCATATCCATAAGACATACTTTTTTATGTGTGCGTCCAAGTTCTTCACGCATGCTATAGTAGCTTTCTAAAGCTTCTTTGATTGGCTCAGCAAATTTGCCATCCTCTATCTCAATATCTGTAAGCTCTGTCATAAATGTTGTATGTCGACAGTGATCAGACCAATATGTATCTACCACTTTTAATTCTGTGTAGCTTGGATTTCTATTTTCACCTTTGAAGTAATTTTGGAAGTAAGCTAAGTCTTCAAGACTCATTGCAAGACCTTCTTTTTTTCTAAAAGCTTCAAGCGCTGCTTCATCCATATCGATGAATCCTTCAAGAACTTTTACATCCTCTGGTACTGGATAAGTCATATCTAAGCTATCCACTTTTTCAAGACTTACTTCTTCTGATTCTACTGGGTTAATAACGCTTTTTTTGATTTTTTCTTTTTCAGCTTCTGTAAATTCTCCTTGGAGCATATACACTTTAGCTGTTTTAACAATAGGATTAAGTGAGCTATCAATTGTGCGGATACATTGTACACATGAATCTGCTCTTTGATCATATTGTCCTCTTAAAAAGCTTACGGCAAAAGTAAAGCCTTCTGTCGTTTCTAAATCTTCCTCAAATAATATATCTGATTGTGGTTCAGAGAAAATTGTATTTAATGCTTTTTTATAAGCTGCTTCATTCACATATTCAATGTCGTAACGATTTAAAATTCTTAAATCGCTTACATTTGCAATATGTAAGAACTCTTTAAGCTCCTTCTTCATACGTTTAACTTCTACATCAAAACCTTTTCTCTTTTCTACATACACTCTGAAAACACTCATTGTGGTTCCCCTTTCATAAGTATTACCTGTTTTAGCTATTTTAAGATTAACACAATAGGTATATAACGTCAATAAAAAATCGAACATTTAATATTAACTATTTAATTATAGTTCGGTTATTTTAATAAATCCCAT
>CALGWE010000336.1:0-3406 GCA_937935915.1 uncultured Clostridia bacterium | reverse complement strand
AAATTTTTTATTACATAGATTTGAAAATAAAATAGTAATAGAAGGTACATTGAAATCTTTAACAGCCCTTCATATTGGAAGTGGAAAACATACTTATTCATTACAAGATGCAGACAATACAGTTATAAGAAGTGGACGTGATCATACGCCATTTATTCCAGGGAGTTCAATAAAAGGTGTATTAAGATCATATTTAGAAATGCTTTTAGCAAGTACAGATATATATGGCAAGTGTTGCATTGTTACAGAAAATGCTTGTTTAGAACCTAAAGCTCATAAAACTTATCTTAGAGAAGTTAAAGCAAAGTATAAGAACAATCCAGAAAAATTAGCGGAAGAATTGTATAATAAGTTATGTCCTATTTGTCGTTTGTTTGGCTCACAAGTAGTATCATCTAAAATTCAAATTAAAGATGCTATGCTAACTAATAAAGTACCAGTTGAAACACGTGACGGCATTGCTATGGATAGGGATACAGGAACTGCTGCACATGGGAAAAAATATAATTTTGAATGTGTAAGTGCAGGTGCAGAATTTAGTTTTTTAATGACTATAGATAATGTAGAGCCAGAATATGAGAAACTTGTAAAAATGTTAATTCATGCTTTAGAAGATGGTGAATTAACATTAGGTGGAAGAAAGTCTATTGGTTTAGGTGAAGTACAACTTATTAATACCAAGGTTTATAAAGTAGAAAAAGAACAATTAATGGACTATGCCTTAGAGGGATTAACAGAAGAAATGAGGTGGGAAAATGTTTAAGAAATTAATGAATCAGGCTATATTTTATTATGAACTTGAAACCTATTCACCACTTTTAATTCAAGGAAAAGGTAATGGGAGTTTATCACCTACCGATGTAGATATAACTTACATTAAAACCTATAAAGATGGCAAGCAAATTCCATATATACCAGGCAGTTCTTTAAAAGGTGTATTTAGAAGTTATTCAGAAGGAATCTTAAAACCGGCTTCTTGTGATATTGTAGGTAAAAAGAGAAAATATACTGAAGCTGGAGAAGAAAAAGAGTGCTTAAGTCAAGCGAATAAACAATATAAGTATATGGACGGTACAGAGCGCTATAAAAAGAGTTGTTTAGTTTGTAAGCTATTTGGTTCAGATACGCTTAAAAGTCGTGTAGCTTTTTCAAATGCTTATCCAATAGAAGATTGTAAAATTGAGACAGCTGGATTAACAGCAATTGACCGTGTAAAAGGTGGGGCAAAACAAGGTGCTTTAAGAGATATTGAATATGTAGGTTATGGCATATTTGCAGGTAAAGCAAGCCTTACTAATTTTGCACCATATCAAATTAAGTTAATTTTAAATAACTTACAAGCTTTAGAAAGGGGTGAGATTAGACTTGGCTCATATACTTCTAAAGGCTTTGGTGAAATGGGAGTAAGAAAGTTAAAACTTGTTTTAAGATACTACAATAAAGAGCTTGCAGGCTATGAGAATAAGGATTTTTATGTAGAAAAAGAAATAGAAGGCATTGAAGAAATTATGGCACTTGTTGCAAATGTTACATATAAGGATGTGGATATTGATGGGAAAACCTTATAGCATCGTAAGATTTATGAAATATGCACCTTATAAAATTAAAGAAGATGAAGCTTTACAAAGTGGCGTTATTAAATTCACATTAGAAGTTATAACACCGCTTCATGTAGGGTCAGGTATGCAATTTATAGATGAAAGAAATAGTATATATAAAGCATTTTATAAGTGGAATGGTAGGTATGCTATACCTGGTGCAACTTTAAAAGGATGCATTCGAGGCGTGGCAGAAAGTATTTCGCATTCTTGCTTAAGTGGTAAATTTATAGAAATAAAAAAGGAAGGGGAAAAGAAAAAGAAAGTTGAATATTTTCCTAGTGTAAATAAGCGGGAGAATAATGGTAGGTGCATTATTTGTGATATGTTTGGTAGTATGGGGATAAAAAGCAAAATAAATGTAAGCCAATTATTATTTGAAAAAGGAGAGGCTTATACAGAACTTCTCCCAAGCTTTAAAAATCCTCATATTACAGAAAGTATGTTAGAAGACGGAAAATTAATAGGTTATAGATTTTATCATCATGGCAAAATAAATATTTTACAAAAAGGTGATGTGCCTTTTGAAGTGATTAAACAAGGAAGTACTTTTAGTGGAAAATTACATTATAAAGATTTATCTCAAGAGGAATTACAGCTTTTATGCTTTTCATTAGGATTTTCGGGAGATATTTCTTTGAAGTTAGGATATGGGAAACCAGCTTATTTTGGTAGTGTAAGACTAAAACCAGATGATGAGAAATATGTAGAAATAGCAAAAGCATATAAGAATACAAGTGACCCAGAAATTAAGCAAGCCATTACACAACTTTGCGAAATACTAGATTATAAAAATGCCAAGCTCAAAAGTGAGTGGAATGAGGACGGCACTTATTAGGAGGCAGTATGGAAAAGCAAAGAAAGGAAGAATTATTAAAGATAGTTGCTAAATTTGAGAAAAAGTTAGAAGAGTATGCTTCAACAAGTTTTATAGGTTTTTTAGCAACTAGCTCTAAGACCTATTATTTAGAAAAAAGACCTGTAGAAGAATATTTTAGATTTATGTTTTACTCAGGTATTCAGGCAAAGCAGTATTTAGGGGCGGGAAATGCAGGTACTGAGAGTTATAAAAAATTCTTAAAGGAAGAATTAAAACTAACAAAGAGAAATGAAACAATCATTGTAAATAGTACACAATTTGCTTCAATGAATATGGAAGAAATAGCTTATGTTTTTGGATGGTTAAGACGAGTTGTTGTAGATCAAGATAAGAAAAGTAATCCAAACAAGAATAAAGGTACTTCATGGAATAATACAAGAAGTAGAAATGAAAATTATAGCAATAGTAACAAGTTAAAAGATAAGAGGAATAGGCAAAATCAAAATACAAGAAGCATTGTATATGAATCAAAAGAAGAAGTACATGGAAATGATATTTTTGATCTTAGTAAATTAATAAAGAAATAAATTAAAACACCTTATATGAAAGCTAGATTTAAATGCTGAAACATATGAGGTGTTTTAATAGTAAGTTATTGATTAATTAGGTAGCTATAAAAAGGGGGACTAGCATGGGCAAAAAAAATATAATGATTCTATTTTTAAGTACATTAAAATCAGATAGCCCTGAGTTAGAATATAGAGGATATAGTAATGGCAGAGAAATAAAAGTAAAAGGTAAACAAACTAATGAAGCCCCTACTAGGTTTATTTTAGATTGTTTAGGTAAAGAGCAAATACTTGAGAAAATATATGTATTAAAAACAGAAAAAGCTGAAAAGGAAATTGTTCAGAGTGAGAGAATGAGCACATATGATTTTTTTGAGCAACAACTAAACACATATTGTGAAGTACAAGAATATAAAAAG
>CALGWE010000335.1:0-9232 GCA_937935915.1 uncultured Clostridia bacterium | reverse complement strand
AGCATAAAATAACAGGCTATTTTTAATTAAGCAATAACATAATATGGTAAAAATGAATATACTAGTAAGTGAGTAAATGATTCAAGGTGATTGTATGAATAGACAGATTTTAGATTTAATTATTGTAGGAGCAGGCCCAGCAGGGCTTATGGCAGCTAAAACTGCAGCAGAATGGGGTTTATCTGTTGTTGTAATAGAAAAGAATAAAGACTTTAGTAAACTTCTAAGGGCATGTTCAGCACAATTTATTATGGATGCTGGTTACGAAAGAGAAGCTATGGAGATTAGAAAGCATAAATTAGTATTCCCTAAAAATCATTTTGAAGTGCCATATGATGGGGATTTAGTACCTATTAAAAATAAATATTATCATTCACCTCAAAACCATATTATTCACTTTGCTCGTTGTAATGGGGAAGCCTTTGCCTTTAAGTTTGATAAACGTAAATTGTTAGCCGACTTATATGAGGTTTGTAAGGATGTAGGTGTAGGCTTTAGAATGGGAACCTTAGCTACAGCTGGTGTAGATTATGGGGATGAAGTGAGTGTGCAAGTAAGAGGTGAAAATGGAGATGAAGTCCTAAAATGTAAAAAACTAATTATAGCTGAAGGCGTTAATGCTCATTTAAGTGGCAGTATGGGACTTAATGAAAATCGCATGCATTATGCAACAGCTTATACGGTGAAGTATTTTCTAGAAGGGGTAAAGGATATAGAACCTTATAGTTGGAACCTCTATTATGGTAAATGTTATCATACTAATTCACCAGCTATTATAGGGCCTAGTTTACATGGCAATCATATTGTGGAAATGACTTTAACAGGTGATGCTAGATTAAAACCAGCACAAATTTTTGAGGGCTTAAGAGCAGATAGTCCACTTAGTGAACAATTAAAAGATGTTAAGGTGATTAGCAAGATTGGTTGTCCCGTAAAAGCATTTTCTTCATTAAAGACACCATATAAGGGAAATGTATTAGCTATTGGGGATACTGCAGCCTTTGTAGAAGTTGAAGTACAAGGGGCATTAATGTGTGGACTTCATGCAGCACATAGTATTGTAAGGGAAATAAAGGGTGAGCCAGGCTTTGAAGATTATACTAAGTGGTGGAATGATTCCTTTGAATTTAATAGTTCCGATTATTTACGTGTGTCACAAGGTTATGCTTTAGTGCCTACT
This sequence comes from uncultured Clostridia bacterium, assembly GCA_937935915.1. Taxonomy (GTDB): domain Bacteria; phylum Bacillota; class Clostridia; order Lachnospirales; family Cellulosilyticaceae; genus Cellulosilyticum. The sequence goes on along the minus strand of CALGWE010000335.1, from coordinate 8,052 downwards.
TATACAGATGATGAATTAGATTATTTATTTGGACTTATTGAAAATAAACGTTTAGAAGGTACTTATAGCCAATATAAGACACCTGAGCTCATTTGGGGTGCTATTTTAGAACATAAAGAGAAGATCAAGGAAGAAGCACCGGAAATCTATCATAAGATGAGTAATATGGATCAAAGCAGTTTGGCTGATTCTTTTAGTAAATAACTAGGGGGTTAATTATGAGAAGAAATATGAAAGACTTAATCATTGTGGGAGCAGGACCAGCAGGACTGATGGCTGCTAAAACAGCAGCCCAGAAGGGACTTAGTGTCATCTTGATTGAAAGGCAAAAAGATATTACAGATATTACCCGTACCTGCTCAGCACAATTGGTATTAGATGAAGGCTATGAAGGGGAGACGCTTAAGGTAACAGATGATAAAATTATATTTACTAAAAATCAATTTGAAGTGCCTTATACAGGGGCTAGAATGAATTTAGTAAGTAATAACATGATTTCACCGAAAGGACATAAAGTACATTTTGCACATCCGAATAATAAACCGTTTGCGGTTAAATTTGATAAGGGTGAACTACTTCGCAGTTTAAGTAAAGCTTGTGAAAAATTAGGCGTTGAAATAAGATTAGAAACAAGAGCTCAAAAAATCGAAGATAATGGCAATGAAGTATGCGTTACTGTAAAATGCCATGGGCAAGAAGAAAGGATCTATGGTAAGAAACTTATTATTTGTGAAGGCGCTAATGCAAGTCTTACTGAAATGATTGGTTTAAATGAAGGTAGACAATTGTTTGGTATGCCATTAGTTGCTTGTTATACTTTTGATGAGACAAAGGACTTAGACCTACAAAGTTGGAATCAATTTTATGGCAATAACTATCATCCATTTGCAGAAGTTATGGTAGGGTCAAGTTTAGAAGGCTTACATGCTATGGAAGTAGTTGTTATGGGCACAAAAGATTTAAAGCCAGAAATGCTTTTAAAAAAGGTTATAGGAGAAAGTCCTTTAAAAGAGAAGCTAGCAGGAGCAAAGGTTATTCGTAAAACGGGATGTGCCGTTAAGTCTTATGCATCACTTAAAAGACCTTATAAAGGCAATATTCTCATCATAGGTGATAGCGCAGCCCATGTGGAAACTTTAGTACAAGGCGCCTTGATGTGTGGTTATCATGCAGCAGATGCAATTAAGAAAGAATTGATGGGGCAAAAAGGATTTGAAGCGTATACAACTTGGTGGAACAAAGCTTTTGAATTTAATCGTATGGATAGCCTTGAATTCGTCAAACTCTATGGGACATTAAGCATTAAAGGCAGATTTGCTGATGATGAAATCGATTATTTATTTGCCATGTTAGAAGGTAACACTTTATGTGGTAACTTTAGTCAGTTTGAAACACCTAAAACTTTATGGCGTGAGCTACTCAAAATGAAAATGAAAATACAAGAGGAAAGACCTGAAATTTATGAAAAGATGAGACCTATTGAAGATTTAGCTGAAAAAGGATTGATTTAATACGAAGCACCTATTTTATAAGGAGATTTATAAAGTAATATGCTCCTAAAACAGGTGCTATAAAGCCTTCATATAAATATGATATAATATAAAAAACAGGACATACAATTTTGTATGCATAAGTTATCTAGGAGGCATAATTGATGGAATCAAGAGTAGCAGCAGCAGTAGAGAAAAAAAGAAATGGTTACAACTGTGCACAAGCAATTGCTTGTACATACTGTGACCTTGCAGGAATGGATGAAGAAACAATGTATCAAATGACACAAGCATTTGGTGCTGGTTTTGGGAATATGCAAGGGACTTGCGGTGCAATTAGTGGTGCTTGTGCAATCCTTGGTCTTATCAATAGCAAACAAGGGCATAATAAAGGTAAAACAATGCAAGATACAAGACAAATTATGAATGAGTTCTATGATCGTAATCATTCAGTAATTTGCAAAGAATTAAAAGGTATCGAAACAGGTACACTTTTACGTGGCTGTGATGATTGCGTAAAAGATGCAGCTGAGTTTTTAGAAAAGGTACTGGGCGAAGCATAAGATAGGAAATTTAAAAATGAGTCAGTATAAATTAGTTTATACTGACTCATTTGATTTATTATTTCCATACTCTTTTCATGTTAAAGAATTCTTGGATATATCCATAGAGGGAGATTGGGGAAATTATAAATTGATAGCATAAAATAAAAACAGTAAAGCCGAGGCTATTTTTTCGTACCTTTAAATCAAGTGCTTTAAAGAAGGTTCTTTGCTTGAAGAAGAGTAGTGCAAAGGTCAGCACAGTTAAAGGCACAACTAAAAGCGAGAAAGGCCCAACGATGTAAAACTTACCAAATAGTGCAAGAATCACGCCTGGAATGAAGAAAAGTACATAAGCAATATCCATAAATAAGATACAGATATCAATCCCTGTTAAAAACTTATAGTACATATTAGGCTGCTCCCAAGGTTTAATAAGTCTAAGGCCTTCAATCATACCTCTAGCCCATCTAGATCTTTGTTTTACAAAGTGACTAAACTCTGTTGGTACATCTGTAAAGGCGATAGCTAATGGTTCATAATATACTTTAAGATTTTTGGCTAGCATATTCCATGTTAAGATGATATCTTCACCGATGGCATCGCTCCAACCACCAATTTCTTTTACAACACTTGTTTTATAAATGCTGAAGGCACCTTGAGCCACTAAAGTACCTTGGAAGAGACCTTGCATTCTCTTGATAGACATGATACATAAGAAATAATCCCATTCCTGTAATTTAGCCAGTAAATTATCACGGCTATTTCTTACTAAAACACTACCAGCTACAGCAGCTATATCATTTGGGGCACTTTTGATTCGCGCCACAAGATATCGTACTGCACTTTTATGGAGTATTGTATCTGCATCCAGTGTGATGATAAATTCTGTAGTAGCTTTCTTAAGTCCTGCATTAAGTGCATTGAATTTGCCCGGGGTGTTTTCATCAATACACTCAATATCTAGAGGCAACTCACGATTTGCGCGAAGTACCTCCTGGACAGTATGGTCATTAGAATTATTATTGATGACGATTGTTTTGATTTTACCTTTATAATCTTGTGCATTGATGTAACTTAAAGTGTCATAAATGGTATCACCTTCATTATAGGCTGCTACAAGAATGGTAATGTCATCATCAGGATCATCATTTTTGAATTCAGGTTGCTTATCGATTAAAACACTTGTAAGTAAAAAAGTATTCATAAATCCTGGAATATAAGCAATCCCTGCGATGATTAAGAAACTGATAAAGAAATTGGTTACACTACTTAAGCTTTGTAGCCAGCTGCGAGATAAGAAAATAGAGAGAGCTACCCAAGCTAAGGCTGTAGTAAGTGCGATAAAGAATTTAGTTTTTACCGAAACATATCTACTTCTTTTCATTGTAAAACTCCTTTAATATTTTAGTAAATGTATAGATATTAAAGGCAAGATTTATGGAGTTTACAAAAAATGTAAAATAAATTTATTTTATAGATAAGAAGTAATTGTCTAAAATTATAATAAACTAAGATGTTAAAATCAATGAGTTTATTTTAAGTTTTAATATTGTGGAATATTAAAATATTAATAATGGATTTCAACTTATTAATAATAGTAGTTTGATGAGTGGAATCATAGGGTATAATAGTACTTGTTAGTAACTACAAACTTGAAAATATTAAGAATCACTATATAGTAGGGATTTTGATATCAATTAAGGGGGATTATAAAATGATAAAAATACTATTCGTTTGCCACGGCAATATATGTCGCTCACCAATGGCAGAGTTTGTGATGAAGGATTTAGTGAAGAAAAAGGGGGTAGAAGACCAGTTTTATATTGCTTCAGCGGCCACAAGTAATGAGGAAATAGGAAATGGTGTACATCCTGGTACAAGAAAGAAGCTAGGTGAATTTGGCATTAGTACCACAGGTAAAAGGGCCATTAGACTTACAAAGGCTGATTATGAAAAATATGATTTTATCTTGGGAATGGAAGCGTATAATCTGATAAATATCAGAAGGATTATTGGAAAGGATGAGGCAAAGAAGGTTTATAGATTATTAGATTTTAGCAGCCGTCCAAGAGACATTGATGATCCTTGGTATACAGGAGACTTTGATAAAACTTATGAGGATGTGTATGAGGGATGTGAGGCACTCCTTAGATATTTGTTAGAAAAAGATAAATAATAGACTAAATTTACATGAGTAATTATATGACCAAGCTAATATTATAAGATTATAAAAAAGAAGTTGTTAAGGCTTTTTTTATAATTAAAATGTAAGTATATTAGCCATATAAGGGAGATTATAGGATGTATGAAATAAGGTACAATCAATATCACATTAAACTAAACACCATAGATGAGGTTATTAAGCAAATCACTCAGATTCATAATGAGTTTAAAACTACAGAACCTCAAATGATCCTTCTTAAGCTTAAAGAAGTTACCCTAGAACTAGGATTAGGATATAAGTATGATAAGATATTATTGCTATTTACTAGTGGGGATCCATTGGATGATTCATTTTTAAGTTTTACTGGTAAGCCATTAAAGGAAACGATCAGATTTGAGCGAAAAGACCTTTTTCCATTTGCTTGTAATGAGAATAATCTGATTCCTATTACTGCTGCATTACAAGAAGTGGCATATATTTTGGCCCATGGGACAAGATCACATCAATTAAAATGGTATAGCAATTAGTTATAGAAACACCATGTCGGATATAAGAGAAGACATGGTGTTTTTTGTAATTAAAACTTAAATAAAAAGTAAAAGAAACTAAATTGAAGTAGTTAAGGGATTCTAATAATATAAAAATGAAAAATACAGTATAGAATAGGGAGAAATAGGGTATGAGAATAGGCAAATGGATTATAAAAATAGGTTTCATAAGTATGTTAATGATAGCAACTAGTGCAGCAGTGTATGCTAGTACAGCTATGCCAATGACTGCTAGATTCTTAGTTAATAATGAGGAGGTATGTGTGGAGGCATATACCATAGAGGGGAATAATTATTTTAAATTAAGGGATTTTGCTATGGCACTAAAGGGGACAGAGAAGGAGTTTGAGGTGACATGGCAATCACAGCTAGATCGGAAGAGCGTCGTGTAGGGAAAGAGGCAAAAGTTTATAAAGATGAAAAAGATACAGGTTTAACAGCTTATAAAATTGGGGATAGTAACTATTTTAAATTAAGAGATTTAGGCGATTTAATAGATGTGAATATTATATGGGATAGTAATGCTAAGGAAGTAAAGGTCAATGTACCATTAGGCAATATGAGTCAGGCGGTGCCTATAGGTGAGCCAATTACTATTGCAAAAGAAGCTTTAAAACTTCCTGTGGGGGAGGTGGAGGATTATCCCATTACACAAAGTGCTTATGAAGATATTTTATTGTATATGATGGCACATAGTTTAAAGACTTATGATATTCCCTATAATCATGTGATGTATGAAGAAATAGAAAGTGGTAATTTACAAGAGACCATTAAAGCCGCTTATACAGAGGTTTTTGCTAAATATATTGAGCAATTTGGCAGTTTAGAAGGATTGGGAATTCGTGCAGATGGTAGTGAAAGCTATGGGACACTTACATTAACCCTAGAACCTATTAAAGGCTATAATTTAAAAAGCAGTAAAGAAGCATTTTTTAAGGCAAGTACTGAGATTGTACAGCAGCTCATCAAAGAGGGGAAACTTACTACAGCTATGACACAGAAGGAAAAAGCAAAAGTATTGTATGAATGGGTGGCTGCGAATATTGAAAAGGATGAAAAAGCTTTGGACATTAGTCGTACAGGCTATGGGGCTCTTGAAAATCGTAAGGCTATTTGCCAAGGGTATACGGCTGTTTATAATACCCTATGCAAATTAGTGGGGATAGAAGTAACAGGCGTCATAGGAAAAGCAGGAGGGGAGGATCATAGCTGGACATTAGCTACATTAGATGGGGAAAAGGCATATATTGATATAACTTATGGGGCAGCATTATCTCATAAGATGCAAAACTATGATTATCGCTACTTTATGATTTCAGAAGAAATATTAAGTCAAGATCATGAATGGAATTGAAATTGAAATATTGACCAAACTTAGGTTGTAATGTATTATGGGCAATAAGGTGAACAAAATTAATACTAATTAGAATACTTAATAATATTAATAAGATTAATATAAAAAAGTGACAAGTTTACCATTATAGCAAAGGGGGAGATTAATATTTATTTAGCTGAGAAACACGCCAACACTTATTACAAAAAAGATGTTATGTCTGGTAACATTTTTAGTACGAAGGAATTTGAAGAATTATACACATATAATGGGAAGCTAGGTGCCTTATATTCAAGTGAATGTACAAGCTTTGTAGTATGGGCACCTACAGCTACAAAGGTAGAGCTTGTTTTATATGGCAAAGATGGAACCGTTACCAATAACAAAGCAGAAAGTAAACAGGCCATGCTTAAAGCAGAAAAGGGAACATGGCAGCTGACTAAAATAGGTGATTTAGCAGGAACCTATTATAACTATTTAATCACAGTAGACGGTAAAACTAATGAAGTAGTCGATCCTTATGCGAAAGCAGTAGGTGTCAATGGCAAACGTGGCATGGTGGTTGATTTAAGTGCAACTAATCCTGCAGGCTGGGAAAATGATAAAAGCCCTATTTTAAATGCAGCTACGGATTCAATGATTTATGAGATACATATTAGAGACTTTACAATAGGTGTGGGTTATGAAGAAAAAGGTTATAACGGTAAATATAAAGGTGTTTGGCAAAAGGGAACAACACTTTCAAATACCACAATTAAAACAGGTATTGATCATTTATTAGAGTTAGGTGTTAATACAGTTCAAATTATGCCAACCTTTGATTATCTGTCAGTTGATGAATCAAAGCTGGATAAAATGCAATTTAACTGGGGTTATGATCCTCAAAATTACAATGCGCCAGAAGGCTCTTATTCAAGTGACCCTTATAATGCTGCTACTAGAATTACGGAGTTAAAAGAATTAATTCAGGCCTTACACAAAAATGGTATAAGAGTCATTATGGATGTGGTATATAATCATACAGGTACTGCAGTAGATTCTAATTTAAATTTAGCTGTACCAAATTATTATTATCGTTTCAATGAAGAAGGCGAATTTACTGATGGATCAGGCTGTGGTAATGAAACAGCTTCTGAAAGAACCATGGTTAATAAGTTTATTGTAGATTCTGTAGTTTATTGGGCAAAAGAGTATCATATAGATGGCTTTAGATTTGATTTAGCTTCTATTTTAGGTCAAGATTATGAAGGCAAGTGGATGAAAGATTCGCTCTTACAAGAAATTGCAAGTGATGCAATTCTTTCAAATGTAAAGTTAATCACAGAGAGTTGGGATGCCAAAGGAAGCTATGATGTAGGACGTATGCCATATCCATTTAGAGAGTGGAGTGATTATTTTAGAGATACGATGCGTAAATTTGTAAAGGGTGATCAAGGGATTGTAAAATCTGTAGCCGATTGTATGCTTGGCAAAGAAATTTACTTTGCAGATATGCAAAAAGGTGGGACACATACTATTCATTTTATTACAGCCCATGATGGCTTTACGCTCCGTGATTTATGTAGCTACAATGGCAAACATAATCTTGAAAATGGTGAAGAAAATCGAGATGGGAATAATGCCAACTATAGTTATAACTGGGGAGCTGAGGGTCCTACAATAGATCAAAATATTTTACGTAGGCGTCTTGTAGCGACTAAAAATGCCATGTGCCTACTTTTAATGGGGAAAGGTGTACCGATGATGCTTATGGGAGATGAAATCGGTAGAACCCAAGGTGGTAATAACAATGCGTTTTGTCAAAATCATGAAGGGATATGGATGAACTGGGATCAGCTTATCTCAGAAGCTGAATTATATACGTTTACAAAGGGGCTTATTCACCTTAGAAAGACATTAAAGTACTTTACTACACAGGAAAAATATAAGGTGACATGGCATGGGGTAAATTATGGTCAGCCTGACTGGTCAT
>CALGWE010000334.1:0-14875 GCA_937935915.1 uncultured Clostridia bacterium | reverse complement strand
GAGTAATTTGATGCTAATCTTAGTGAAGATAATCAATACGTTTTTAGGGCGGGTGTTTGAGCGAACGGAGTAAGCGAGTTTCCGCCCGTTGTATTGATTATCGAACTTAGATTAGCACAAATTACGGAAGGTGTAGTTGGTATCAGTACATACTCCCGATGTCCTTTTGCATAACTTAATACATATTCTCTCTATTTAGAACACATACTAATTTCAAACTTAAAATCTATGCATTTTAGAAAGGTGATTCGATGAAAAGATTATATACACTCTTTGCATTTTGTCTCATAGTCAGTGCATGTCTATTTTGTTTTTGTGCTTGCACAAATGGTGGTAGTGATGGCACAACGCTTAAGGAAGGGGTAACTTTATCAGATATTGTAGATGAAATCCAGGCTCAAATTACACTTCAAATGCCTGAACCTGTTAATGATACACTTCTCGTAGACCTCTATTATATGGATATGAGCAATGTAGAAACTTATGCAGGTGTAGCAGCTATGACTATTACTTCTTGTGATACCGTTGTTGCCGTAAAAGCTGTACCAGGTAAAATTGATGCAGTTGTTAAGGCCCTTAAGAGGCGTCAACAGGATTTAATTGATTCATTTGCTCAGTATTTACCTGATCAATATCAAAAAGCTCAAGCTGGAAGTGTCATTGTACGTGGTGACTATGCTTTCCTTATTATTTTAGGTGAATCAGAAGATACAATTAATGAAGATCTCGGGCAAGCTGAAGACATTATAAATAGCTACTTCCAATAAAACACGGAGCGCTTATTAATGGTATTTAGTAGTTTATTCTTCATTTTTATATTTCTGCCTTTTGCTCTGATTATCTATTTCATTGTGCCTCATAAATTTAAAAATATTACATTGCTTCTTTTAAGTTTATTATTTTATTCTTGGGGCGAGCCTAGGTATTTATTACTTATGCTCGCTTCTATTTTAGTTGATTACTCTATGAGTCTTATGATTTCAGCTTTCAGAAATAATAAGTTTATAACGCATTTAGGACTTCTTATTTCTATTTTATTTAATATAGGTGCATTATTCTTTTTTAAATATGCAGGCTTCTTTGCCTCTACAATTAATAGTCTATTTAATGTAAATTTACCTATTTTAAACCTTATACTACCTTTAGGTATTAGCTTTTATACCTTTCAAACTTTGTCTTATACAATAGATGTTTATCTTGAAAAGGTTCCTGCTGAAAAAAATATTATTACCTTCGCCACCTTTGTAGCCTTATTTCCACAACTCATTGCAGGACCTATTGTAAAATATACAGATATTAATGAGAATTTACATCATCGTAACTTCTCACCCCAAAACCTACAAATTGGTTTACAGTACTTCATTATAGGACTTGGTAAAAAGGTGCTTTTAGCAAATAACATCGGTTCTTTATGGTCTGAAGTCCAAAGACTTGGCTTTTATCGTCTGTCTACGCCTTTGGTCTGGTTAGGTATTTGTGCTTTTTCATTACAAATTTATTTTGACTTTAGTGGTTATTCTACTATGGCTATAGGACTTGGAAAAATGCTAGGTTTTGACTTTCCTCAAAACTTCAATTTTCCTTATATCTCTAAAAGTATCACTGAATTTTGGCGCCGTTGGCATATTACATTAAGCAGCTGGTTTAAAACTTATGTTTATATTCCTTTAGGTGGCAATCGAGTAGGTCCTATTCGTCTTATGTTTAATTTGCTTATTGTGTGGGCACTAACAGGTCTATGGCATGGTGCAAGTTGGAACTTTGTACTTTGGGGACTATTTTTCTTTGTTATATTAAACATTGAAAAACTAGGCTTTCTTACATTCTTAGAAGATCACCCAATATTTGCTCATATCTATACTATTTTTATACTTCTAATTAGTTGGGCGATCTTCAGTACACTAGACTTTAAGGATTTAAAAAGTCTCTTTCATAAGTTATTTAATTGGTATGGTGGTACAGATTATCTGTACTATTTACGTAGTTACTTTATTACCTTTAGTATTGCTATTATCTGTTCTACAAAGCTACCACTAAAATTTTACAACCGCATCTCAAATTATACTTGGCTTACAAATATTATCTATCTTGTCATCTTTGTATTGTCCATAGCTTATTTAGTAGATGCTACTTATAATCCGTTTCTATATTTTAGATTCTAAGGAGGTAAAATTGATGTTTTCTAAACTTAAACAATATAGTTTCCTTATTATAATGAGTTTAATTATTTTAAGCATTTCTGCAGCAAGTCTCTTTTTACCTCCTCGTAAATTTTCAAACCTAGAAAATCGTTATCTTCAAACAATACCTAGATTTACACTTAAAAGTTACCTTAAAGGCACTTATGCTACTGACTTTGAAGCAGCTATTAATGATCAGTTTCCACTTAGAGATTCTTGGATAAATCTAAAATCAAAATGTATGCTGAGTATTGGTATGCGTGAAAATAATGGTATTATTTATGGGAAACAGCAACATCTTTTTAAACGTTTTGATACGCTTAATAGAGAGACCTTCACAAAAAATGTGCAGTCCATTATGACGTTTATTAGTACACATCCTAATGATGAAATTTCTTTCATCCTCATTCCAGATGCTTATACTATTAGGCCTGATTTATTACCTGCCCATATTATTAAAGTCAATGAGCTTAAATGGATTAAATATATCTATCAGATTGCCCATAATACTGGACATGTTAATACATTAGTGCTTTCGCCAGCTCTCTTACGCCATTCGGATGATTATATTTACTACCGTACAGATCATCACTGGACAACTTCTGGTGCCTATCTTGCTATGTATAATCATCTCTTAAATCTAGGGCGTATTCCACCTGATTTAATGCCAAATCCACTTTATTGCTTCCATACTGATAATTCAAACCCTATTAGTCATTATAATGATTTCAATATAGTGTATAATTTTTATGGCTCCTATTATAACCGTTCTAAGTTCACTAACATTCCATCAGAAGCTATACTTTATACTGAACCTGAAGTCTCCGTAACTGTAGATGGTAAATCTGTACCCGGTTTATACAATAAAGCTAAATTTACTGATTCAGATAAATATGCAGCCTTCTTATGGGGAAATAACGGTTTAACTACTGTTGTTAATGAAAATATAAAAGAAGGAGGGCCTAGACTCCTCCTTCTTAAAGATTCCTTTGGCAATAGTGCTGTGCCATTTCTAACTTACTACTATCGCCAAATAGATGTAATTGATTTAAGGTATATTCCGTTCAATCTAAGTGACTATCTTAATTCCAATAAATTTGATGAGATTCTTATTATGTATAACTTTTCTTTCTTTAATAATGATCGTAATATTAGTAAGATTAATTATTAGTCTCTCTTTTTAACTTATAAAAATAAATAATACAGTATAATAAAAAGACTAGACTTAGAACACCGTACATTGGATATAAAATCTCTACTAACTTAGCAAAGCCTATGCCTGAAAAAGGTAATGCAATTAAAACAACTATAAAGATCCCTTTGTTATAGGCAATATTAAATTTGTTCCTTAAAAAATAAGATAAACTATATACATTAGAAACCTGAGAAGAAAACATTTCAAGCCACATAACTCCTAGCATTGCAATCTTTAGCCAACGACTCATTTTCATAGCAATCGCTAAGAGTGGCATTTCATACATTTTAGGATAAAAAGGATTAACGAGCATTAAGAAAATAATGTACATGCTAATAATCGTCAGTACACTACTGCCTACAATGATACCTATTTGAATCTCCTTAGGTTTCTTTATATCCGTTGTTAAAGGGACAATTACCCCTATAATTGTTAGTATATTAAAACTTACATACACCAATGTGGAGATTATTAAATTCTCCTTTTGAGCTGGTATAAAACGCATATATGTAAAATTCAAAGTAAATGGATTGTGGTACACGTAATCTATAAAAATAGCTGTCATAATCGTGACTAAGGTTGGTACAACAACGGAATTTACTTCAAATAATCCTTCTGTATTACGCATTAAAAAGATGCTACTACAACCTACCATAATTAATACACCTATCCATTTAGGTATACCAAAATACTGATTGAGTAGGGCCCCACTTCCCGCTAATATGATGGATGTACTACTTAATAAAAATAATGTCAGTACAACATTAATGAAATTAGCTACCCACTTCGGACATACCAAATCTACAAACTCATTATAAGATGATACATTCTTTTTCATACTAATTTCTACTATAATCTTACTAAATATTATATATAGTAAACCACATAATATGATTCCTATAAAGCCTGCAATGCCATAAGTCGCAAAGAATTGATTAAGCTCTCTTCCTGAACATACTCCAGCACCAACTATGCTTCCTATAAAAATCATAGCAATTTGTATGATTAAAATAACCCGTTTCATAGTACCCCCTCACTTATATCTCCTTTATTTGGAGCTTATCCTACGACTATGTATATTCTCCTAATCGCAATATATGTTAAAAACTTTTTAAATTATTAGCATTTTTTGGTAGTTTGCATATTATAGAAGTGAGTGAGATTACTCAAATCAAACTATGGAAGGGGCTTATTAATGGGTACTAAATCTAACAACTCACATAAACCAAGTTGTAAAGCAGCCTTAGATTTCATTGATACAATCGATGAAACGCTTGATAACTTTTATGATAAAATTGATAACAACCAATGTGACTGTAGTCCTGATAATAAAGGTGTATGTAAAGCTGCCTTTGAATTTGTAGATTGTGTAAAAGAGGCTCTTGATGACTACTATTTTGACTTTAGTAATTACGATAGTTCTACACGTTACTCTGATTCTTATGATTACTCTAACGATGACTATTCTGATGAATTTGCATCTAACTGTAGTATAGATAGCTATTCTTATAGTAAATCTTATGATGATAGTTACTATAGTGACGCTTATGATGATAGCTGCTACGATGATTCTTACGATAGTAGCTGCTATAACGATTCTTACGATAGTAGTTGCTACGACTCATCTTATGAGGATAGCTGCTATGATGATTCTTATGATTGCAGTAGCTACGATTCATCTTATGAGGATAACTGCTATGATGATTCTTATGATTGCAGTAGCTACGATTCATCTTATGAGGATAGCTGCTATGATGATTCTTATGATGACAATTGCTACCACTCATCTTCTAAGGATAGCTGCTATGATGATTCTTACGATGACAATTGCTACGATTCATCCTCTAAGGATAGCTGCTATGATGATTCTTACGATGACAATTGCTACCACTCATCCTCTGATGACAGCTGCTATGATAGTTCTTCTAACATCAGTTGCTATAATAAATCTTCTGATTCTAGCTGTTACGAAACATCTTCTACTTCTAGTTGCCATGATAAATCTTCTAATGACTCTTGCTACGATTCACCTTCTCATAGCTACAAACCTTGTAACAACCGTAAAGACTCTAAGAAATCACATAAAGCACCTAAAAAATCTAACAAATACACTGCAAAATGTCACTGTTCTAAAAACCCATATAACACCCACAAGGCTGCTTGTAAACCTGCAACTTGTGTAAAATCCTCTGACACCTCTTGTAGTTCTTACAGTTATAGTTCTTCATCTAAATCTTACGATTCTTGCAATTCTTATACTCCTTGCACACAATCTTCTTCTAGCTCTTATGATTCTTGTGAACCTTGTAAACAGCAAGCTATGGATTCTTGTAAACCTTGCCAACAACAAGCTACTACCTCTTATACACCTTGTGAATCTTGTAAACAACCTATATCTCATAAAAACTCTCCATTCCCTCGCGAATGCTACAACTGTGCTCATAATTCTTCATGCCAGAAATATAACCCTTGTAGAACCTGTGGTAGAGGCATTGACTGCTCATCATCTTCTTGTAACTACTCTAATACTCAATCATCTTGTAGTTGCTGCTCAAGCTCAAAATCAGATGCTTGTAACTGCAATCATGAACAATGCAAAGAAAAATACAACCCTTGTAGAACTTGTGGTAGATATTAATTTTTCAGGAGGTGCCTCACCTCCTTTTTTATATTTTATAAAGTTTTATTTCCTAAACTTTCATCATATAACTTATATATAAGGAGGTTGATTCTATGCATACTTTCTTAGATATACAAGAAATACCTTTAGCTCCAGATGAACATTCTCTTAGCAAACGTCAAATTCGTATCACGAATACTTCAAGTCACTTCCTTAATAACCTTATCCTTAATATTAATACTACTGATTTTCCTATTGTTGAACAAACCATTATTCGTGAACGCGGGAGTTTATCTTATGATAAAATCCAGTTTACATTAGAATTAGGTAATCTTGCTCCAGATGAAACAGCACTATTTGAATATAAATATCAAAATAATAATATAGAGCATACCTTACTTAAACACCTGCAATTTTCTTATACCCCAGATAATGAAGCCACTCAAATCATAGAAACTTGTAATTCATTTGAAACTTCTTTACAAAAGTAAGATTGAAGGGTATTGACAAACTGCTCTAAAATTATATATTATAATATTACAAATAGTTAAATAATATAGCAAATGAGACAACGAGGTCTATATCTACACTTTTAGTGTATATATAGGCCTTTTTTCATTTTGCCATATTATGTATACGTATCCTCATTTTTTTGCTTCACTATTTACGTATACAAATTATTTCTATATACTACAGAAAGGCTGGTATCAATATGGAGACAACACCTATTACTAAAATTGATATTATTACAAGACAAAGTAAATTTGATGAACTCAAAGATGCTCTTAATGAAATTGGTATTACTGGTATGACTGTTTATCAAGTACTTGGTTGTGGCAATCAAAAAGGTAAAACTGAAGTTTATCGTGGTAATGAACTTACCATGGACTTACTTCCTAAAGTTAAGTTAGAAATCTGTGTATGCGAAATTCCTGTAGACTTAGTTGTTTCTACAGCCAAACGTATACTCAATACTGGTAACATTGGAGACGGTAAAATCTTTGTTTATCCCGTTGAAAATGTTATTAAAATTCGTACTGGTGAAGAAGGCGTAGCTGCCCTTTAATCTTCTCAGATTTAATACTCGTTCACATATCAACTTTAAGAGAAGGGCTTCCCTTCTCTATTTTTTTATTCAAAAGCTGTCTCTTCCCAAAAATTTTCTATTAACTTTGTAACCTGTGGGAGTTGTCTTCTGTGAATATGGTACTTCAAACTTAATTCAGGTGGAAAAAGGCTCTGATAAAATGGACTTGTAAATCGCTCATCCATAAGCAAAATAATCCCTCTATCCTTTTCAGTACGAATAAGCCTTCCAATAGCCTGCAGTACCTTATTCATACCTGGATAACTATAAGCATAGTGATAACCATCTTTGCCAAGTTCATCAAAATAATTTTTAATCAAATCTCTTTCAAGTCCTATTTGTGGCAATCCTACGCCTACTATCATCACCCCTATTAATCTATCCTCTGTTAAATCAATACCTTCCGAAAATATTCCTCCTAATACGCAAAAATTCACACTGGTCTTATTAGGATTTGGTACAAAACGTTCTAGAAATGCCTCTCTTGCCTGCTCGTCCATATTATTATCTTGAACATAAATATCATAGCTACCTTTATATGCTTCCATCATTTCATACACATCTAACATATACTTATAAGAAGGAAAGAAAACCATATAATGTCCAACTTTAGTCTTTACCATAGTATCGATATATTCACAAATTTTACTATAACTTTGTTCCCTTACACGATATCTCGTAGCAATATCAGTGGCCACCATCTTGAAAGCATGCTCCGATTTAAACGGTGATGGCAATGCAATAGCTTTATCTTCACTCCCTCCTAACATATATTGATAATAATCAATAGGAAGTAATGTAGCTGAGAAGAATATGACACTTTGTGCTTCTTTAGTTACTGCTTCAATAGCTGTGGATGGATCTATACAATACATTTTTATAATCACCTCATGGCCATTAGTCTCACCATAAGTAATATAATGTTCATCAAAAAACTCATAAATCTTATTAAACTGAAAGGCTTCAAAATAAAAATCCACAAGTTCATTAGGTAAAGTATTTGCTTGTCCTTGTTGCAACTTCTTATCTACAGCCCCAATAAAATGTCTTAATATGGTATAGAGCTTCTTAGGTGCTTCCTTACTAATATAGTTACCTGTTACTTCAATATAATCTCTACGTAAATCTAACATATACTCGTTAATCTTATTCAGTTCCTTACTAATAGCAGGAAACTGCTTTCCTAATGTCTTCTTTACTTGAAGACATTGGCGTTTAGATAAGCTTGCTGAATACATCTCCCTAGCCCTATCTACAAGATTATGTGCTTCATCTACTAATATGATGAAATCACTATGATCTAGAAATCTTTTAAGTCCTACTGTTGGGTCAAACATATAATTATAATCACAAATCACCACATCTGCCCACACAGATAAGTCTAATGAAAGTTCAAAAGGACATACTTGATATTTCTTAGCCAACTCTTCTATCAACTGACGATTCCATAGATCACTTTCATTGATGATTTCATAAACAGCATCATCTACCCTATCAAAATGCCCATTGGCATAAGGACAGTATTCAGGATTACACTGAGTCTTCTCCATAAAGCAAATCTTATCCTTAGCAGTGAGTGTAACAACCTTAATCTTAGCCCCATTAATATAAAGTAGCTGTGCCGCCTGCTCTGCTACTGTACGTGTAATGGTTTTAGCTGTGAGATAAAATATTTTAGTCCCATATCCCTCCCCAATTGCTTTAAGAGAAGGAAAAAGTGTTGAAATCGTTTTGCCAATCCCCGTTGGTGCACTGGCATATAAACGTTCTCCTTTTTGAATACTTTTATAAACACTTACTGCTAAGGCACGCTGTCCTTCACGATATGTTTTAAACGGAAAGGCAACTTCCTTTAGCGACTCATTTCTCACCTTGATCCATGCCATATAAAACTTAATCCACTTATGATATTTATTGATAACGCCATTAAAAAAGGCTTCTAATTCCGAGAAGAAAAAGCTACGAGTTAGGTGCTTAATCTCTTTAGTATCTATATTGTAATAAGTAAGCCTTACTTGCATTTCCTTTAAATCATTTTGAAGAGCATAAAAGTAGGCATAGCATTTTGCTTGTGCCCAGTGAAGGTGGTTATAGTTTTCATCAATTTGGTCCAGACTTGTAGTAGTGGTTTTAATCTCATCTATGGTTACACTGACTAAATCTTTAATAATACCATCTGCTCTTCCTTCTACAACGTAAACAATTTGATCTATCTCACATTCATGTATTAGTCTTACTTCTGCCTCATAGTTTGCTTCCATGCTCTTTTGAATCTTCTTATGTGCCAGTGTCCCCAAAACTGCACGATTGCTACTACTAATAGCTGAGGCATTAATGCTTCCCTGTCTTAAAACAAATTCTACAAGCTCCCTCACCGAAATCTTCACTAAGCCTTCTACAATACGCATGTCCTTTCACCGCCTTCTTAATTATCTATTTTTATTATACTATACACTCTTTATCCTTCTTAATCATGGACCTATTAGTCTATAAGCATTTCACAAAATTCTTCAAAGTTATTAGCCACCTCATATGTTACTGGTTCATCTATATCTGATTCTTCATGACTCCATACACATACACTAGGTATCTCTTTTCCATCTCTAAAATCTAAACATAGAAAATCTCCTGCAAATAATGCCGCAATCGGTAATAATTCTATTGGCATGCCTCCACTATACTGTTGTATAAAAGCTTTATATCCAGCAGGTAATTTCACTCTCCATACTCTTTCCTTTTTTGCTAAATATTCTTCTGTTGGCAATGGATATTTATACCATCATTCAATTTCTAATCTCTTATATTAATTACCTTCAAAAAAAGGCCAATGCTTTTATTAAAAACACTAGCCTTTCTAATTATAGCTATCTTAATTACTACAAAACATCGTTTTGAACACCTATATTTAATTTTAACTTTTTCTTTCCATAAGTAATCATAAGTTAAATCTCCAAATACTGCATTCTTCATTAGTTTACAATTTTAACTTATAAACTAGAGCTAATGTTACATATATCAAGTTGTTTAATACCTGTTTTGCTACTATTTAGTATCTTCTAATCTGATCTGTTCAAACCATTCCATTGCAACATCATCTGCTGTTTTTACAGGGTCATCAGAATATACTACATCATATCTGTATTCTGCCTTTAAGCTATTTTTTTGCACATCATAGACTAGCTTTATCTCTGTTGGCATTTCTCTTTGATATTCCTCGCATATTTGTATCATTTTCTTTATATCATCATTTAAAATTCTAACTACAGCTTTTTGTCTTTCAACAGATATATCATATTTTTCCTGCGTATTTGCTACAACATCATTTAATTTATGACGTTCTACTGTCTTTCCATTAATATTATAGAAGTAATCACTCGCTACAACACAATCTTCAAAAGAAGCATAAACATATATCTTCTCTGCACGACTTTCTACGTATTCTAAACATATAGATACCATATCAGCTTGCAATTCACTAAAATAATCTTCAAAAATTTTATCCATTTTTCTTATCTCCTACCTTATTGATTATATCTTTTTCATAATATTTACCGTCTATTTCATACTTTACCTTAAATTCTACTGGCCGTAAACTATCTCCATCATATTTAACGTTAACATCTACTTTTACTTGTTTTCCTTCCTTAATAGCATTAGCCCATTTATTTTCTAATCTCTTATATTGACTTAAGTTAACATTAGAAGATTGAGAAACTAAATTGTCCAATTCAGGTGAACCACCAAATTATCACCCGCTAAGTGCCCTGCATGATCTCCTATTTCTTTTCCAGGTGTATTAGGATTGTGTGGTAATCTGCTCTCTCTCTTAGTTAATTGTAGATTATCTGTCTCAAACTTACTTATTCTTCCCAGTTCATCTGTTTCATACAGGTAGTCATATTCTCCTGCTTTATACCTAATACTAGGTTTTAGTTTGCCATTTTCATCAAATGGATTACTTTCTAATTTAGGCTTAGTTACCTTTTCCGTAATATTATCTAATCTATTAGCCGATTTTTCTACTGTTCCTTCTTTTATTTCCTTTTGAACTTGTTTCTCTATAGCCGCTGAAGCTAGCTTTTCTCCGGCTTCTTCCGTCATTTCTTTAATTTTACTTTTACCTAGATTTTTAGTTACTTTTTCCTTAAAGTTAATTATATCTGCAATGTCTGGATGCACTGCATATACTCTCTGTTGTTTGACCCACCATTCACCAAAACTTATACTTATCTTGTCTACTTGTTTGATAAGCTTTTCTTGAAGGTCATAACCTACCTTATTAATTTTACTAACTAACTCAGTAGCTTTATCAACAACTTTGTTTTTACTAATAAATGTCCATATATCATCGCCTTTTTTGCTAATGAAGCTTATCACATTATCACCATACTTCATAGCTGCTTTGCCTAAGTCTTTTACTTTATCAAAGTACTTAGCAAAGTCCTTTGCCCTATCTATGAACTTGCTCACATCGCCTATTTTAGCGAGTTTTCCTACTATCTTTCCACCAGTCGCTGCCCAACCTGCAAAAGGAATACAAGCTGCAAAAGATAGTGCCGCATTTAGAGCATCGCCTCTTAAAGTATAGATTATACCATTTACACCATCAGCTAGTTCTCCAAAACCAGGTATAAGCCCTAAAATATCTAGTATAAATTGCGTTCCATCTAAAAGTTTAATTCCTACTTTTTTTAGCGTGTCTAAAATAATATCTTTCTTATCTTTTATGTATGCTATAGCTGTGGTAGCAACTTCTTTAAACTTATTAAAAGCGCCTGTTATGTTATCTATTATTTTTGTACCTAGATCACATACGAAATCTTTCGTCTGTTTAGTAAAGGCTTTTACACCCTCTTTAAGGTTCTGCCATTTATCCTTAACCGTACTTGCAAAGTTTACTGCAGTCTTCTTAATATCGTTAGCTGTTTCACTTACTTTATTTCCTAAATTTGTAGCTACCTCTGATACACTTGTCTTAATGTTACTTAGTGTATCAGAAGCCTTTTTGCTCATTCCTTCAATTTGAGATACTACATTAAAGCTTTTAGCCTTTTCAATTGCTTCTTTGGCTATATCATGTACTTTATCTAATGCCGCTTTAGTAGCTGTCTCTACAGTAGTCTCTATTTTAGTAGCAGTTAATTTACTATCTAACTTAACTGCTACTTTTACATTAGTCTTATTATTACTATTTTTATTTATAGATAACCTCTGTGTCTCAATAATATTCTTTGATCTTATTTCCTCTTCTTTATAAGAAGCCGCTACATTATTTAAACCTCGACTCAGCCTGCTACTACGTTCTTCTATTTCAGCTACTTGCCTTTGTATTTCACGTAATTTACTTTGTATATTCTATAGTCCCTTGATAAACTAGTTAGTGCCTGTGTCTCTACTTCCAGGCTTCGCCCCATAGATACCTATTCCTTTCTGCTTATTTAAATAATTAAAAGTAAAATACTCCAGTTAGTTTACAGAATAAAAATCTAAATCAACTGGAGCTAATGTTTTATATACGTCAGATTATTGATTGTCTGCGTTATAGTTTACATCCCTACTATTTATTGCTTTCTAATTTTATCTATTATCGCAATAGACTCATTAGAATATGCTAAATTATTGCTCAGCCTTCAATCTATTGCCTGATACATATCACTATTTTAATTTTTCATTTATACCACCTAATATTGTCTACTTTACTAGCTGATTTTTCTACTATTTCCTCTTAATCATTATTTAAATAAAAAGAACCTAACACCTTTTGCTCTCATTACTTCTTAATTATGTGTTAAGCTCTTATTTATTTTTAGTGATTACTTTTATATGCCCTTCTCCATGTATGTGTTTCTATATCTGCTAATCTTACAGGTACAGGAATATGACTTTCTTTAGTTACAAGGCGCTCTACTACCCTTGTGGCTGTTTCTAAATCAATGAAATTCCCTACTGACACAAATATAGGTTTAACATCTTTATGTGTTCTTAATACTCTTCCATATACTTCATTTTTTATAACGATATTGGTATAGGCATTAACATCATTTTCAGGCATTATAAAGTCTACATTATCTACTTTATAATAACTTTTTGCTACTCCAATTGTTGGCTTATTTAAGTATATAGCTGCATGTGTAGCTATTCCCATATGTCTAGGATGTAAATAACCATTTCCATCAAAAATGTATATGTCTGGTTCAGTTTTTAAGGCTTCAACTGCTTTTAAGATTAGAGGTAATTCTCGAAAGGCAAGGCAACCTGGAATATAAGGGAATGTTATTTCTCCATAAATATGTGTACTCTCTAATACTTCCTTCGTTTCATAATCAATTACTACAATACAACATACAGCATATTCTTTACCATTACTTCCCCAATAAGCTAAGTCTACTCCTGCTACTGCTTTTATAGCATTTTGATCAAATTTAACCTCTTGTAAAATCTGTTTACTTAGTTGTTCTTGTAACTCAATTGCTTGCTTCTCTGTAGAAATCTCTCTAAACATTATGCTCCCTATTTCCCTTCATATAGTCTTTCATACTTTTCAAGTAATCTACTTTCAAAACTATCTGGCTCTTTCTTTTCACTTACAATAACACCTTTTTTATCAAACTCTTTAGAAGATATTACTATCCCATATTTACATTGTTCTTGTAATTTAACTGTACCATCTTCATACCATATAGTCTTTTCACCAAAAACTTGTCCACGGTCCATTACACAATAACTTTTTAGCTTCCCTGAAGCATAAAACTCTACAGATTCTCCACTTGCTACTCCATTTTTATAGAAACAATAATAATTTATATTTCCATTATTATATTTCTCATAAAGTAAGCCTGTTATAGGTTCACCGCCATCTTCCATAGGTTCACTATACACTTGTTGTCCATATTCTCCTGAATAACAAACATCTCCTGCAAATTCTATTCCTTCTTTTAAAACTTCTTCTACCGATAAAGTCTTTACATTTTCCATCCTAAAACCTCTTTTCTTACTGCATATTCGAAAGTATATTGAATCCCTCTAGTATATACTTACAATGTGGACAAGTAACAAACGGTAATTCTATCGTTGGCTTACTTGTTCCTAATGTACGATTTACATATACTAATAAGTCATCCATATTTACATCTGGATTATCTAGTAATGCCTTATTAACAGCATATACTTCTGCATGACTTCCTGCACCTTTCGTATATTCTATATATGAAATTAATACATCATCTGGCATATTATCTATTCTCTCTTTGATTATCGGTGCTAACTCTCCTGGAATCTTTCCATCTATACTATTAATTGCTGTATATATCTTACCTGTACTCTTATCATATACGCCAGCAATAGCTGGTCCTAGTTCTTTATTAGTTAATCCCATATCTTTTAGCGCCTGACACTCTTCAATAACTGTTTTCTTTAAGGTATCTATCTCTTGAGATGTAAACTTATTAAAAATCTTAGCTTCTGTGCTTAGCTTTTGTCCAGCTTCTTCTGTTATATCTTTAATAGTTTTTTCGCCTACATTTTCAGTCACTTCCAAGATACCATTACGATTAAATGAATCTACAAATGATGGATGTACTATTCCTAACTGAGTTTGTTTCATCCACCATTCTCCAAAGTTTACACTAACTTTATCTACCTGTTTAACCAGATATCCTTTAATATCATAGCCAAACTTATTAATCTTACTTACTAACTCAGTGGCTTTATCAATCACTTTGCTTTTACTAATAAATGACCATATATCATCGCCTTTTTTGCTAATGAAGCTTATCACATTATCACCATACTTC
>CALGWE010000333.1:0-2405 GCA_937935915.1 uncultured Clostridia bacterium | reverse complement strand
AACACCTAACATTTTAGCAGCTCCTTAGTCTTAGAATAAATTATAGAGCTGAGCTAAAGGTACTACCTTGGCAGGTTCACAAGTAATTACTTCTTTATCAGCCATAACTTGATAGGTTTCTGGGTCAACAGTAATCTTTGGTGTTTTATCATTGAAAATCATATCTTTCTTACCAATGTTTCTGCAGTTTTTAACTGGAAGAAGAATTTTTTCAAGACCATATTTTTCTTTGATATTTTCTTTGATAGCAGCTTGTGAAGTAAAAGTGATACAAGTATCAAATCTTGCTTTACCTCCTGCACCAAACATTTTCCTATAAATCATTGGTTCAGTTGTTGGGATAGAAGCATTTGGATCACCCATTTTAGCGCCAGCAACCATACCACCTTTAATGATGACATCAGGTTTAACACCAAAGAAAGTAGGTGTCCAAACAACTAAGTCTGCGAATTTACCAACTTCTACAGAACCAACATATTCAGAAATACCATGGGTAATAGCTGGGTTAATTGTATATTTGGCAATATAACGTTTTACACGGAAGTTATCATTATCATGACCTTTGTCTTCTTCTAAAGGTCCGCGTTGATTTTTCATTTTACTAGCTGTTTGCCAAGTACGTGCGATTACTTCACCTACACGTCCCATAGCTTGAGAGTCAGAACTCATCATACTAAATACACCCATATCTTGAAGCACGTCTTCAGCTGCAATAGTTTCAGGACGAATACGAGAATCAGCAAAGGCTACGTCTTCAGGAATTTTGTTATCTAAGTGGTGGCATACCATGAGCATATCAAGATGTTCATCAATGGTATTGATACAATAAGGCATAGTTGGGTTTGTAGAAGATGGAAGCACATTTCCATCACAAGCAACTTTGATAATATCTGGTGCATGTCCACCACCGGCACCTTCTGTATGGAAGGTATGAATCGTTCTACCACCAATGGCATGAATAGTGTCTTCTACACAACCACCTTCATTTAAAGTATCTGTATGAATAGCTACAGGAAAATCATATTTATCAGCTACATTGAGACAATGATCAATAGTAGCAGGTGTAGCACCCCAGTCTTCATGAATTTTCATACCCATAGCGCCTGCTTTGATTTGCTCAATAATAGGTTCTTCAGCAGAACAGTTTCCTTTTCCAAAGAAGCCCATATTGATAGGATATTCATCTGCAGCACGGAGCATTTCTTTAATATACCAAGGGCCTGGAGTACAGGTGGTAGCATTAGTACCTTCTACTGGACCAGTACCTCCACCAATCATTGTAGTAACTCCAGAAAATAGGGCAGTTTCAACTTGTTGAGGACAAATGTAGTGGATATGTGTATCAATACCACCAGCAGTAACGATAAGTCCTTCAGCTGAAAGTGCTTCAGTAGAAGCACCTAACACCATACCAGGGGTAACATTATCCATAATACTTGGATTTCCTGCTTTACCAATACCTACGATTTTACCATTTTTAATACCAATATCAGCTTTAATGATACCTGTATAATCAATGATGAGTGCATTGGTAATGACAAGATCAAGTACGCCATCTTCACTAGTTGGAAGGACAGCTTGGCCCATGCCATCACGCATGCTTTTACCACCACCAAATTTAATTTCATCTCCATAGCTTGTATAATCTTTTTCAACTTCTACGATGAGATCTGTATCAGCAAGTCTTACTTTATCGCCTTTAGTAGGACCGTACATCATCGCATATTTTTTGCCGTCAATTTTATAACTCATTAACGTTCCTCCTCTTGTAAGAATCCTCTAAGTAATGCATGGTGCATAGCAGAAGTAACCGTTGCTTCTGAAACTTGGCCTCTAGTTAAATCATTAAGCCCAAAGACTCTGCGTTTACCGCCAAGAGCTACCAGTTGAACCTCTTTATCTTCACCAGGTTCAAAACGCACAGAAGTACCAGATGGAATATCAAGACGGAAGCCAAAGGCAGCTTTGCGGTCAAATTTTAAATAACGATTTACTTCAAAAAAGTGAAAATGTGAACCTACTTGAATAGGACGATCACCCATATTAGTTACAGTAAGTGTTACTGTATGTTTATCTTTATTAAGTTCAATTTCATCATTACATGAAATGATTTCACCTATTTTCATTTACTTTCCTCCTTTATTATTACTACTACTATTGAATAGGGTCATGAACTGTGACAAGTTTTGTACCATCTGGGAAAGTGGCTTCAACTTGAACATAATTGACAATATCCGCTACTCCTTCCATACAATCATTCACAGAAACAATGTGTTTCCCTAGATTCATCAGTTCAACAACTTCTTTACCATCTCGGGCCATCTCCATAAGCTCAGAACTAATAAGTGCTACAGCTTCAATGTAATTGAGCTTTACGCCACGAGCTTTACGTTCTTTGGCAAGTT
>CALGWE010000332.1:0-3859 GCA_937935915.1 uncultured Clostridia bacterium | reverse complement strand
CACCCACATCATCACACGCCTATATCTTCCCTCATACCCCTTCCCCTCCCTAGCAATCATTCTCCCCACACAAAAACAAATCCCTAACAAAATTCCCACTATCACTACAGCAAAAATTATATATATCAAGTTCATCTCTCTTTCACTATCTCCTTCCATAATACCTATTCTCTCTCACCAATAACTTCTAGGCTAATCCTCCCTATTATTTCACATCCCTCCCTATTATCTCACACCCCCCTCCATATTCCCACACTCACTTTTACCTATTCCCTAAGGCACCACAAAAACTTCACAGTTATCCCCTCCTTAACCACTCAACTAACCTATGCAGTAACCCATCTTAAACAAACTCACTATTACAATAACTCCCCTTTCTCACACATTCACACCGTGAATGCAAGCAAGCACACAAAATTCACTTTTCCTCTGGACGCCCCTGTATATTGGCTAAGGTGCCAAAAAAACTACATAGCTATCCCACTAGTATGATTTTGGTGTGGGTAAGTGGCACTAGATGATTTTGTCTTGCGTCCGAACGAAGTGAGCGCAAAGGAAAATCATCTAGTGACCACTTATCCACACCTCAACTATACACCTAACCATGTAGTAACCGCACCTTAGACAAACCCAATACAAAAAAGTCCTTCACATGAAGGACTTTTTCGTAACTAACTTATTTACTAACTTAACACTTATTTAATCATAATCCTTACACCCAGTAAGTATTACTCAATTCCCACTTCACATTCTCACAGCGAATGTAAATACATTCATATAATACCCATATCCCACCCTAATTATTACTCAGACCACTAAAACAATCACAATTTCATCACCAGGGCCTTCAGCTGGATAAGTGGGACTATATGTTTTTATCTTGCATTCGAACGAAGTGAGTGCATAGGAAAATCATATAGTCCCACTTATCCACACCTTAACCCAATCTCATAGCCTGTTAGGCCGCACCTTAGACAAACCCAATACTAACGGTTGTCGATTTTCTCCGGATACATATCATGGTTCATAAGTCGGTGTTCTGCCATTTGTTCAAATTTTGTCCCTGGCTTTCCATAGTTACAATATGGGTCAATACTTATCCCACCTCTTGGTGTGAATTTTCCCCATACTTCAATATACTTAGGATCCATTAATTTGATTAAATCTTTCATAATGATATTGACGCAGTCTTCGTGGAAGTCTCCGTGATTTCTGAAGCTAAATAAATATAATTTAAGGGATTTACTTTCTACCATTTTTTCGCCTGGAATATAGCTAATATAAATGGTTGCGAAGTCTGGTTGTCCTGTAATAGGACAAAGACTTGTGAATTCTGGGCAATTAAATTTTACCCAATAATCATTTCCTGGATGTTTATTATCGAAGCTTTCTAAAATATCTGGATCATAACCAAATTTATATTGTACCCCTTGATTCCCTAATAATGTAACATCCTTCATTTCTTCTCTTTGTCTACCTGCCATCTTGTCTCTCCTCTTTCTGTCTACTCTTCCTATCTGTTCTCGCTATATAAGGATACCATCCAATTATAATTAACCTTCTGGGACTCCTCTTAACATTTATACACAAGTATATTCATACTATAAGTACATCCACTCTCTATACTTACTATCACAATCATTACATTCGCTTTTTTCTCTCTCTCCTAAGAGGTGCCAAAATACCAGCTGAGGTAGTGGGGGGTGAGAGGGTACCTGTGAAGTAATTTCCTGAGAGGCTTGGTAAAGAGAATTAAAGTGCTCTTAGGGAGGCTGTTTGAACGAACGCAAGTGAGTGAGTTCCGACCGTTACTTTAATTCTCTTTACTTAGCCTCTCATAAATTACGTAAGGAGTCCCCTCTCCCCCCACTACCTCAGCGGACCTATTTGGCATCTACTTTTCTTCTTTTGTTTTTAAATAGACTTCAAGACCTCTTTGTCTTAAATGACATGCAGGACATTCTCCGCAGCCATCTCCCATAATGCCGTTATAGCATGTTAATGTTTTTTGTCTTATATAATCTAGCTTTCCTAACTTGTCTGCCATTTCCCATGTTTGGGCTTTATCAATCCACATAAGTGGTGTATGTATTACAAAGTTATAATCCATGGCTAAATTCATTGTGACATTTAATGATTTCACGAAAATATCTCTACAATCTGGATACCCACTAAAGTCTGTCTCACATACACCCGTTACAATATGTCTTGTGCCTTTTACTTTTGCGAGTACTCCTGCGAAAGTTAAGAAAAGCATATTACGTCCTTCTACGAAGGTAGATGGTACTTCACCTTCTTTTGCTTCAATCTTAATATCATCTCTTGTTAAAGCGTTTGGTGCTAACTGATTTAAAAGTCCCATATCTAACACATGGTGTTCTACATTTAGTTCTTCGGCAATTGCCTTGGCACATTCAATTTCTAAGGCATGACGTTGCCCATAATCAAATGTTACAGCAATGACTTCATCAAATTTTTCAAGTGCCCAAAATAAACAAGTTGTAGAGTCTTGGCCCCCACTAAATACAACAACTGCTTTTTCTTTCATTTCTCGTCCTCTTTTCATCTCAAAACTTATTTCATCTTAAAACTGATTTTATCTTTGAATGAGCATTAAAGCTTCTTGTCTTAATGCGACATCTTCTTTGAACTTTCCCCTAAAGGTTGTACTACGTGTGCTAACCCCAGGCTTTTTAATGCCCCTTGAAGTCATGCAACTATGCTCACCTTCTATAAATACACCTATATCTTCACTTCCTGTAACCTTAGTCATAATCTCTGCAATATCACTACCTATACGTTCTTGAAGTTGTAAGCGTTTTCCCACCATATCTGCAATACGTGCCACCTTACTTAAACCAATGACTTTATCACAAGGTCTATATACTACAGATACCTTCATGTTATACATTAAAGCCATATGGTGCTCACAGTAGCTAAAAATAGGAATATCTTTAATCACCACTAAATCTCCATAATTTTCACCTAAGTAGTCTTCATCTTCAAAAGTCTTACCAAACATCTTAGCAATCTCTTCATTTGTATAATTCATGCCCTCGAAGACTTCCTCATACATCTTTGCTACACGCATAGGTGTTTCCTTAAGCCCTTCACGCTCTGGGTCATCACCTAAAGCAATTAATATCTCCCTGATATGATAAGCAATCTTTTCTTTATCAATTTGCCCTGCCATTTAAGTCCTCCTCCTTAAACGCCTCTACTTTCCTTAGGCCAAATAATTTTGTGTAATTGTAATTGCAGTTTGACATCATTTAAATTTTTCTCTTTCATAAATTCTACAATGAAAGCTGGGTCGATATGCGCTTTAACAGGACTTAAATAAACCTGACAACATGCCGTTAAATTGTTTTTGGAAATGATTTCATACGCTGCATTTAAATCTTCTTTACTACCTACTACAAGTTTATAAACATCCCCCGCTGTTACAGCCTTTAAGTTTTGCGGTAACATTTTATGCATCATACCACTTGTATGTAATTTATAATCTAATATAAAATAAATGTTTTTCCCTTCATATCTTGCCTTAAACGGTGTAATATCCACAGCCCCATTGGTTTCAATATGCACTGTTAACTCACTTTGACTTGCTAATAAATCTAACACTTCTTCAATGTCTTTTTGCCATAAAGGCTCTCCCCCTGTAAGGGTTACATGTTTTACGCCTGTTGCTATGATATACTCTAGTATTTCCTTCGCTGTTAAGTGTTCTACCGGGCTACTACCATCAAAGGAATACTCTGTATCACACCATTTACATCTTAAGTTACAACCTTCAAAACGGATAAATACTGAAAGGGCACCAGCTGTAGGTCCTTCTCCATCTATAGAAACAAACTTT
>CALGWE010000331.1:0-3856 GCA_937935915.1 uncultured Clostridia bacterium | reverse complement strand
TGAAAAAACTGAAACAACTGAGAAAACTGAAGGCGCTCCTGAAGAAGTAACTCAGCTTCCAAATGATACAGCATCTATTACTTTAGAAAATGTAAAAATCTCAGAAGCAACTCAGCTACTTCTTCAAAAAGAAAGTAGAAATCTTGGAACTAAAACACGCTCAGTAAATTACGGACTTGTAATTAATAACAAACCAGTTGCACTTACTCATAAACTCTTAAATAGTAATGGACGTACATTAGTACCTATCCGTACACTTTCTGAAGCACTTAATTTACCAATTCACTATGATAATGCGACTAAAACAGCTTTCATTCAAAAAGATGGCAAAACAATTGAATTACCTTTAGGTTATAATGTAGCTGTTGTAAATGGTGTGGTAATGCCTTTAGATCCAAATAATGCGAATGTATTTTCTACAATTGAAGAAAATAGAGCTTATTTACCACTTCAATTTATTGCAAAACAATTAAACTTAAATATTGCATTTAATGGTGAAAATGTACACTTAACAACTAAATAACATATACAAAGCTACTGCAACATGCAGTAGCTTTTTTTAGAAGCACAATAACCGTAAGATTTTGCAATTAACTATTTATAACTTACAAGTTCTAAATCACCTAACATGATTTTAGCTACTTCCTTTTTAATATCTGCAATATCATAAATGAGTATGGTTTCATCTAATGCTTTGCCTGAAGCGCTTGCATACATTTGTCTCTGAGAGCCATCTTTAAAAATGACTGTTAAATTTTCTTCTAATCCTACATCTGCTTCTAAGTCTTCAAATACCAATTTCAAAGAAAGATCCGTTTGAATCACATTCTTTAATATACCGTGGTTGTCACCATTTAATATGATTTCTTTATTAAGGGCGGTATTTGTTTCGGCTGCTATTTTATTTTTAAGTTCAAAGACAAAGTCCTCTTTGACTTCAACTAAGCGCTCTTCTGTATTGATTTGTAATTGATACTTGGCAAGTTCCTCTACATCCTTAATAGGATAAATGGCATAATCCTGACGCATTTTTTTGCCCTGTTCTCCGGAAGTTGTAAAGTTCAATGTATAATTAGGTACTAGAACACCTCCCTCATTTTCAAGTGCCAGTGTAAAGTATTTACCTTTCTCAGCTTGGGCACTCATATGAAATGCCCCATCTACAAAGCCCATATCAGAGATACAATAATCCGCTACACCTTTTATAATTGGTAGTTTCAAGTTATTTTCCATTAATAATTTCTTAGGTACGCCTTGCTCCTCACCCTTTTCAAATTTATTAGGTTGTGTTTTTAACACATCTTCTTTATGCGCTTTTAAATAGTCCACTAAATCTAATGTGGATGCTTGCTCATGACACACATTTTCTCTGTAACCCCCTAACACAAGCACCCCATTTGCTGCAATCTCTTTAAAATCACTGCCCTCTAAAATGAAATATTTCTTATAGTCAGGTAATCCGTCTATACAACAGTCCGCAAAACCACCTGAACCTATCCCATCTAATACGCCTTCTTTGCCATCGTACATAGCCTTAGTGACAGCTTGTATATACCCCTCTGTATCAATGCTACCATCTGTCTTAATAAACTGTTTAAAGGATGGCTCCACCTTAGATAAGGCATTGATTTCCTCTTCCATTGTAGCCTCCTTAGACATGCCTTGAACCACTTTCATAATCTCATAAGCCTTCTTAGAAGAAACCCTAGGGCTCTTGATAAATTGTATTTCTACATCTTTTGCAAAAGGCGTCTTGTCCACATGTTCTATGGCTAATAAAATTTTGTAAGTATAACGGTCTGCCCAAATTGCTTCTGCAGTGACCTTAATATTGCCATTTACCTGACTTTGATTAATCTGTATACCTTCTTCTTTAATACGTGCTATCATTTCTTCTGGTAAATACATGCCTACTTGCTCTATAACATTTTCATTTGTAATAACCCCCTCTTGTTTGGCTGCACTATTTTCTTGTGCCACAAGCATTGGACAAATAGCTACTACTGACATTAAAATCGCTACCCCTTTTTTCACCTTACTTGCTCTCATTTTATCCCTTCTTTCTTTGTCTATAATCAAAATCACGATAAACAGGTTCAATATTTAGAATTTTAACACAAAACAATAAAATAAGCTATCCCCTAAGGACTGCACCTTAAGGCATAGCTTATAACATCTTATTTAAAGTTTACAATTTCCGTATCACCTAATACAATTTTAGCAATTTCTTTTTCTAGTGTTGCTATATCATACATAAATGTTACTTTATCTTTTGAATACCCTGCTGAGTCTACATAGATTCTTTGCTGTCTGCCGTCTTTTAAAATAACAGTTAACACTTCATCATCATATGTTGATATTTCTGAGCCTTCAATAACACATGCTAAAGATAATGGTGTATATATGATACTTTTTAATACCCCTTGTTTTGCATCACTTAATTGAACCTTTTTATCAATAGTTTTTGTTGTCCCGGCTGCTAACTTCGTTTGTACTTCAAAAGTAAACTGCTCATCTATTGCAAGTCCTACTTCCTCCGCATTTATTTGTAATTCATAGTTTTTAAGCTCTGCAATATTTTTAATCGGATAAACCTCATAGTTTACCTCTACTTCATTCCCTAATGCATCTACTTCGCTATAGCGTCTATTATAATCTGACCATACATGCTCTTCAGCATGAGAGAGTCTTGTTGAATATATATTTTCACCATGATTTATAAACTTAATATGTAAAGCCCCATCTATAAAGCCAATATCTGAAATATAATAGTCCTCTACACCTTCTAGTACCTGTAATTTTAAACCGTTTCCTTGTAAGAACTGCTTAGGTTCTTCTTCTAACCTTGCTAAAACTTCTTTATATTCCACTTCATAAGCCTCTGGATCTATTGACTTTAGCTTCTCTAAATATGATTTTTCAGATTCAGAGAATGTATTAGGGACTGTTTTTAAAATATCTTTTTTATGTGCTTCTAGATAAGCTACTAAATCTAAGGGGCTTACATATCTATTCCATTCCACTTCCTTATAAGTCCCTAACTCAATGACAAGGGCATCTGTTAATGTTTCCATTATGTTACTACCAGTCATTATAAAGTATTTTTCATAGTTATTTGTAGGTACTGTATACGATTCCCCAAAGCCTCCTGAAGCCGTACCACCTGTTATGATGTTAGCATGTTCTGCTTCTACAGCCTCTGTAATCTTCTCTATATAAGCCTCCATATCTACACTACCATCTGCTTTAATAAATTGTTTATACCATTCATCCACTGTTGCATGGATTTTAAGTCTTTCTTCTGTTGTTGCATCTTCTGGTATATTAGCAAGTACCTGTTCTTTTTCATAGTCCTCTTTAGATAAAACTTCTCTTCTTCCCTCAAATTGTACATTTACACTTTCTTTAAAAGGTGTCTTATCTACATGCTCTGCTGATAACAATAATTTATAGTTATGCGCATCTGCCCAGATTGAATGAAGTGTCACCTTTACATTGCCATGTGTCTGACTTTGATTTATAGCAGTACCTTCTTTTTTTATAAGTTCTATAATTTCTTCACCTATGAAATAAGGATATAGCTCATCCTCTTCTTCTACTGCCTCTTCTGCTTCAGTGGTAATTGTACTGGCTATTTCTTTTATTTCAGTATCTTGTGCATAAACCATTGGACAGACCGCCATAATCCCCATTAAAATAGCTA
This sequence comes from uncultured Clostridia bacterium, assembly GCA_937935915.1. Taxonomy (GTDB): domain Bacteria; phylum Bacillota; class Clostridia; order Lachnospirales; family Cellulosilyticaceae; genus Cellulosilyticum. Next base: position 153 of record CALGWE010000331.1, on the reverse strand, counting down.
ATCCCTTTTTAATTTTGCCTAATTTCATTTGTGCCCTCATTTCTATATCTATTTACTGTTTATATGCTTCAAATACAACATATTATTATAAATTTAACGTAACTGTTCAGCCGCTAACTTAAGCAAAAATAAAATCTCCTTCATCAGAAAGTG
>CALGWE010000330.1:0-3850 GCA_937935915.1 uncultured Clostridia bacterium | reverse complement strand
CATAAAACATACAAGCATATAAAAGTATTTAAAATGGTTTATCTATACTACATTTATTTAAATTATATTATCTTACCTCCTGGAAATACTAAAACATGTAGTTTTATACCTATAGTTTATACTTTACTTAAAACTGCATTAACATTATAATAATACTTACGGCTTTAAAGCTTTCAATTATTTACATTACTTTATATTTATGTAAGGAGGTAACATCATGATTTATACTGTAACATTAAATCCTTCTTTAGATTACATTATGCATTTAGATAATATGAATATTAATGCTGTTAATAGAAGTCTTAAAGAAGAAGTATATCCAGGCGGTAAAGGTATTAATGTTTCTATTGTACTTAATAACTTACGTATTCAAAACAAAGCACTTGGTTTTGTTGCTGGATTTACAGGTAAAGAAATCGAAAGAGTTATGACTAACCTTGGGTCAAACTGCGATTTCATTACCTTAGACCAAGGTCTTTCAAGAATTAACGTTAAACTCGAAGCAGAGAAAGAAACAGAGATTAACGGTATGGGACCAAAAATTACACCAGCTGATTTAAAAGAACTTTTTGCTAAACTTGATGAAATTCAAGAGGGTGATTTCTTAGTTCTTGCAGGAAGCATTCCAAACAGCGTACCAGATAGTATCTATCAAGATATTATGAAAGAACTTGCTCACAAAAACATTAATGTAGTTGTTGATGCAACAAAAGATTTATTAAAGAATGTACTTAAATACAAACCATTCCTTATTAAACCTAACCACATTGAACTTGCGGAAATGTTCAATGTAGAAATCAATTCAGATGAAGAAATCGTAACTTACGCACGTAAACTTCAAGAAATGGGTGCTCAAAACGTACTTATTTCAATGGGTGGAGATGGTTCAATCCTCATCACAAACGAAGGTGAAGTAGTTAAAATTTCTGTTCCAAAAGGAACTGTAGTTAATACTGTAGGATCTGGGGATTCTATGGTTGCCGGTTTCATTGCTGGATACCTTAAATCAAAAGACTTAAAAGAAGCTCTTAAATTTGCAACAGCTACAGGTAGTGCAACAGCATTCTCACCTTGGCTTGCAACAGCTGATAAAGTTGATGATTTATTATCTCAACTTTAATTCAAAAATATAACACACTTAGTATTATTTAATATACTCAATCCAACTAACTTAATTTATGACTAATCGGAGGTTTATAATGAGAATTACAGATTTACTCAGCCAAGATAGTATCAACTTGAATTTCACAGCAAATTCAAAACCTGAAGCTATCGACAACTTAGTAGACCTCATGATGTCTACAGGCAACATTAGCGATAAAGAAGAGTACAAAAAAGCTATCCTTGCTAGAGAAGAACTTAGTACAACAGGTATTGGGGAAGGTATTGCTATCCCTCACGCTAAAGTTGGTGCTGTTCAAAAGGCTACACTTGTAGCTGCTGTTAGCAAAGATGGAATCGATTATGAAGCTTTAGATGGTGCTCCATCTAATCTTTTCTTCATGATTGCTGCTCCAGATGGTGCAAACAACACACACTTAGATGTACTTTCTAGATTATCAACTATCCTTATGGATGGTAAGTTCAGGGAATCTCTTATCAACTCAAAAGATAATGCAGAGTTCTTAAAACTTATCGATGCTAAAGAAACAGAAAAATTTGGTGATGAAACTACTAAAGAAGAAAACAAAGGCGGATACCAAATCCTTGCTGTAACAGCTTGTCCAACAGGTATTGCTCATACTTACATGGCCGCTGAAGCACTTCAAAATAAAGCAGATGAACTTGGTATTACATGTAAAGTTGAAACAAACGGTTCAAGTGGTATTAAAAATGCTCTCACAAAAGAAGACATTGAAAATGCTACATGTATTATCGTTGCTGCAGATAAAAACGTTGAAATGTCTCGTTTCGATGGTAAAAAAGTTATTATTACTAAAGTAGCTAATGGTATACACAAAGCAACAGAACTTGTTACTAAAGCTGCTGCTGGTGATGCACCAATTTACCACGCTTCAGAAGCAGGACACACTGCTGATAGCGAAACAGCTACAAGTGAAGGCCTTGGACGTCAATTATACAAACATCTTATGAATGGTGTATCTCATATGCTTCCATTTGTAATCGGTGGTGGATTATTAATCGCTATCGCATTCTTAATTGATTCATTACTTGGTTACACAAATGACCTTGGTTCAAATGCTGCTGCCGCTGTTTGGTTCAAATCAATTGGTGATGCTGCATTCGGATTTATGCTTCCAGTTCTTGCTGGTTTTATTGCTATGAGTATCGGTGAAAGACCTGCTCTTGCTGTAGGTTTCGTTGGTGGAGCTCTTGCTAATGCTGGCGGATCAGGTTTCTTAGGTGCATTAGTTGCCGGTTTCGTTGCTGGTTATTTAATGGTAGGGCTTAAAAAAGTATTATCTGTATTACCACAAGCTCTTGAAGGACTTAAACCAACACTTCTTTATCCATTATTAGGTATTGCTCTTATTGGTGCTGCGATTACATTTATCATTAATCCTCCAGTAGCATTCGTTAATGGATGGCTTACAAATACATTATTAAACATGGGAACAGGTAGTGCTGTTTTCGTAGGTATCCTTTTAGCTGCAATGATGGCTGTTGATATGGGTGGTCCATTTAACAAAGCTGCATATGTAGTAGGTATTGCTGCACTTGAAGCTGGTAACTTAAATCTTATGGCTGCAGTAATGATTGGTGGTATGGTACCTCCACTTGCTATTGCACTCTGTACAACATTCTTCAAAAATAGATTTACACAAAAAGAACGTGAATCAGGTATTGTTAACTATGTAATGGGATTATCATTCATTACAGAAGGTGCTATACCTTTCGCTGCATCAGATCCAGCAAAAGTTATTCCAGCATGTGTAGTCGGTTCAGGTGTTGCAGGTGCACTTGCAATGTTCTTCGGTTGTACACTTAATGCTCCACACGGCGGTATCTTCGTACTTCCAGTTATCGGTAACCCATTAATGTTCTTCGTATCATTAGCAGTAGGTTCAATCGTAGGAGCTATTATCTTAGGATTCCTAAAAAAACCTTTAGATAAATAATTAGGGACAGTTCTTTAGAACTCCTGTTTTAAAAAAGGTGACTTTGGTCACCTTTTTTTATACAAAGAATGGAGCTGTCGCATTAGCTGATTTTTATCAGCTAATGGCAGCAGGACTATTTATTCTGTTTTTGATTGTATTTTCTTATAAATATAAATATACAGTAAGAGAAGTAATCAGTGCCGCAATATTATCAATTCTTTATGGATTCTGCATGTGGATAGGGACCGTATTTTCTCATAGAGAATCCTGGGACTATTTTCTGCGGAATAAATATGTCATGCTGTTAAATGCATTCTATATGCTTGGAAATGCAATCATTTTATTTGGAATATTGCTTTTGCTATGTCGTGTCATTCCTCGGATATCTGAGACAGATAACCAGACAGAGCATAGCTTAAAGAGAGTATTTTTTACTTGTGTACTGGTACTGTTTGTTTTATGGCTGCCCTATTATATCAGCATGTGGCCTGCGACAATCCATGGTGATTTTTTGATGCAGGTATTACAGCTCTTTCATTATCCTACAATGCTTCAGCACCAGCTTACCTCTGACGGAGTAAATGTACTTTACAGTAACGATCATCCATTTTTACATACGCAGCTCGTAGGGCTTTTTATTAAATTTGGTATAAAAATAAATAATAAAGCGCTGGGATATGGAATGTATACATTTCTTCAGATGACAGCCTATATTGGCGGTATTAGCGCGATCATTACGACTTTATATAAGTTTGGGGCAAATCACAGAATTTTGAAAGCTGCTTTAG
>CALGWE010000329.1:0-4329 GCA_937935915.1 uncultured Clostridia bacterium | reverse complement strand
TCTTTCCACCTGTAGCTGCCCAACCGGCAAATGGAATACAGGCTGCAAAGGATAGGGCTGCATTCAGAGCATCACCTCTTAATGTATAAATTCCACCATTTATAGCATCAGCTATTTCTCCTATTCCTGGTATAAGTCCTGCTAGATCTAGTAAAAACTGTATACCATCTAGAATCTTGATACCCACTTTCTTCAATGTATCTAAAATTATATCTTTCTTATCTTTTATGTATTCTATAGCAGTTTGTGCTACTTCTTTAAATTTGTTAAAGGTACCCGTTAAGCCATCAGCTATTTTCTTTCCTACATCACATACAAAGTCTTTAGTTTTCTTAGCCAAGCTCTTTACATTACTTTTTAGACCTTCCCATTTGTCTTTGACTGCACTTGTAAAGTTCACTACTGTTTTTTGAATACCTGTGGCAACTTCACTTACCTTATTACCAATATTTGTTACAGTATCTGCTATACTTGTCTTAATATTACTCAGCGTATTCGAGACTTTCTTACCTATTCCTTTAATCTTAATTGCGTCTAAATAATTCCTTATGTGCACGTAGTCTATATACTAAACTCTCTAATGCTTCTGATTCACTTGCACATTCTTCAAGTGTTGATTCCATTGGTTCACAACGTTCAGATATTACAAATACTATATAATAATCGTTAATCTTCCTTATGCATATCTCATTTGGTCTAAATTCATGATCATCATATATATTGTAATCAAATAATCCTTCTTGTTTTATAATTTCATTACATTCTTGTATAGTCATATTTTTTCTTCCTCTCTTATTTTATATCTCTCTTAAAAATCCTAACTTCTTCAATAGATTTACACTCAAAGGTAGTTCATATTGTATTCCACCACCTGTTGCGCCAAAAGCTGGTGCAATTTCTCCTTTATAGGCCTTTAGATTATTATAAAACTGCTCATAATCTCCCTTCACCGAGGCTTACGCTGACCTTGTCCACTTGTTTGATAAGGTATCCTTGAATATCGTAGCCTACTTTGCTGAGTTTGCTGACTAACTCAGTGGCTTTATCGATGACTTTGTTTTTACTGATAAATGACCAAATATCATCACCTTTTCGTTTCAAAAAGCCTATTACATTATCGCCATACTTCATAACTGTTTTACCTAAATCTTTAACCTTATCGAAGTACTTAGCAAAATCTTTCACCTTATCTACAATCTTACTAACATCACCTATTTTATCTATGACTTTAGCAAACTTGCCAGCTATTTTTCCACCAGTTGCTAACCAACCTGCAAAAGGAATACACGCCGCGAAAGATAACCCTGCATTCAGCGCGTCACCTCTTAAGGTATAGATTATACCATTTACAAAGTCTGCTATTTCTCCAAATCCTGGTACAAATCCTACAATATCTAATATAAATTGAACACCATCTAAAAGCTTAACGCCTACACTTTTAAGTTTGTCTAAAATAATATCCTTACTATCTTTTATGTATTCTATAGCCCTTTTAGCAACTTCTTTAAATTTGTTAAAAGCACTTGTTAGGCCCTCTGCTATCTTTGTACCTAAGTCACATACAAGGTCCTTGGTTTTCTTGGCAAAGCTCTGTACACCACTTTTGAAGTTGTTCCATTTCTCTTCTACGCCATTAGCAAAGTTAATGACGGTTTGCTTAGTATCTGAAATTACCCCTCTAACTTTATTACCTATATTCGTCACCACTTGATTAGCTTTATTACTTATATTTTTAGCAGTTTCAAATACCTTGTTCGTTAGATTATGTGCTGCTTCTGCTACACTTGCCTTAACATTACTTATCGTATCAGATACCTTTTTACTAATACCTTGAATCTTGGATACCGCACTAGAATTTTTGATATTCTCAATAGCTTCTTTGGCTATCCCTTGTACCTTATCTACGGCACCTTTAGCTGCATCTACTACCTTGCCTACATCAGGTACTGTTAAATTAGCATTAATATTAACATTTACTTTTATACTCGTTGTTTTATTGCTATTCTTCTCTATAGATAACTTTTGTGTGGCAATAATGCTCTTTGATATGCTTTCATCTTCTTTATAAGAAGCTGCTACATTACTTAATCCTTGACTTAATTTACTACTACGTGCTTCAACTTCCTTGACTTGTCTTTCAATTTCACGTAATTTACTTTGTATATTACGTGCCTTGCTCGTTACACTGCTATACTCTGAATACTTTCTTATTATGCTTTCTAATTCTCTTTCAATGCGACTTGAACCTGTTTTATAACGGCTATAAACATTTTGTCCATAGATTTTATAGTCCCTTGATAAACTAGTTAGCGCCTGTGTCTGAACTTCTATGTTTCTCCCCATAGATACCTATGCCTTTCTTTAAGTCTAATTACATCTAAATAATTCTAATCCATCAATTTGATTTTTCATATTCATCTATTTCATGCATTATGAAACCTCCACTAATTGATGGAAAACATACCCATTTGAGCTTGCTTCATCTTACTTATAATATGCCACTGCATTCTTTAGTCCTTAACTTACCATCCTACCTCTCTAAATTTGCTCTACATACTGTTTACGTATTACATACTGTAATCACAAAAAAGCTTGACATATAATCTTCTATTATTAGAATCTGCCTATGTCAAGCCCTTTTCTTTATTTGATTCAATTTATTGTAAAAGATTTATGCCATAATTTTTTATGTTTATTTTATTTTCAACCTCTATTTCTTCCCATAAACTTCTTTCTAAATCTCTACCTTCATACCACATAGTATTTTCTAGTTTCTCTTTATATATATCAACTGCTTTTCTAAATTCAGGTAATATTTTTTCATAATTCAGTTTAAATGCTGCTAATTTTGTCTGCTCCATTTTCATCTGATAACTAATTGTTACAAATGCTTCATATACACCTACTCCTGATTTCCATGTTAACCAATCTAGTATATTTTCTTCTAAGATTTCCACTATACCACAGCTTGGTTCATCTCTATAGTACTTATATATTTCACTCATAGCTCCTGATGGATTAAATAGGTTATATCCCGGTGAATATATGTTTGTTCCCAAATTGTATAATCCCCTTCCACCTAAAAATAATTGTAAATCACCTGACTTTATAGCTACTAATAATTGCTTTCTTCTTAATTCTTCTTGTTCTGTCATATTTTTAACTCCTTTTAATCTATTAATTTACTTGACGTTTTACATTATCTGTTATCCATTTAAATAACTCTTCATTATCTTTTTTAGTAATTTGATTAATGATTCCTTCTCTTATTCCACCTAAAGTTTTAGTTCCTGGTACCCATTGATAATTACAGCCTTCTTCTATTCCAGTTACTATATGTAAGTTTAAATCTGTATTATATTTACTTGTATCTAATGGTATTTCAACACGTACTGCACCACTATCAAATATCGTTTCTGGTAATCCTAACTCTATCGCTAACTGCTTTTTAAATTCAGGCGTGCAATTTTGTATGGAACCCATTTGAGCTATCCTAGCTTCTATATCATTTGCAATACTTTCCGGTAAGACAAATTGTCCCCCCATTTCTCCTGGTCTTCCTATAGAACCAAATCCTTCCACAAATTTCTCATAGTCATTTTTGGACATATAACTAACAACTACCTGACTATTATTACCATAAAAATCTTCTTCCCATGCCTTAATTAAATCTGTTCCTTCTAAACTTTTTAAGTATTCCTTTGGATTTCTTAAAGCTTTATTTTCATTTAATATTTTATAATAATCAACTTCTGAATATCTTGCCTTAACTGCATCTTGCAAACGTTCATTAGATAAATCTAATAATTCTGCCGTCTTTTGCTTTGCCACCTCTAATTTATCAGGATTAGTTTTAATTTCATTTTTTAAGATATCTATATATTTATCTTTTTCAGCTTGAGAAAGCGTATTAAAGTCTATACCTTGTTTTTTTAGATATCTATTTATTTCGCTCCATGCTTGGTCTGTAATTAATCCTTCTTCTAGCGTATCATAATACTGCATTTGATGCATATTTAAATTTGCCCTATAAGAATCTACTAATTTTCTTTCTTGAAGTTCCTTAAATTCTTGTGATGTCAAATCAGTCTTTTTATATGTAATATCTGTTCCATCTTTTAACTTAACTTTTAAACTATCCCCCGCATCTATTACATTATCAATGTTATCTATATTTATTTCTTTAAATGCTTTTTGGGTTACTTTTTCGCCTATTTCTTCTGTTGTCTCTTTAATTACTTTTTCACCTAGCTCTTCAGCTACTTGCCTTTGTATTTCACGTAATTTACTTTGTATATTTCGCGCTTTACTTGTAACACTTCCATACTC
>CALGWE010000328.1:0-2070 GCA_937935915.1 uncultured Clostridia bacterium | reverse complement strand
TACCATTTAAATGCGTACGCACAAGATCATAGTCATAAGCTGAAGTAATTGGTAGATATAAAATAGTAAACTCCACATCGAAGCAATTCGTTGTGATATCTGTTTGAATAAGCCCATTACGTTCATAAAAAGCTAGGCGTTTTGTACGTATGAGACGATCGGCGTCGTCAATAGATGTACGTAAGCTTTCAATTTCAATAATAAGGCCTTGGGCATCAGAATAAGTTTCTTTTAAAAGCCCAAGAAGTTTACTACCATAGCCCCCATTACGATAAGGTTTACATACAGCAAGATAGTCAAGAAGATAGATTTGACCATTTTTTTCACGGGTTAAACAAGCATAAGCTTTAAGGGTTTCATCCTCAAATAGACCGAGGCAATCATAAATGCCTTGTGTTGTAAGGTTAATAATACTAGCTAAGGGCTTAAGCTCAGCTGGTGGAAAGTCGCTGCACATATGGGTATGATAAAGTGCTGTAATTTCATCAGCATTCAATAATTTTATTGTAAACATATAAAATCTCCTTAATAAAGTAACTTATGATAGATTATTATAAGGATATAATGAACCAAAGAGCGTGTCAATAGAAGGGGCCACTTAGAAAGTTCATTCAAAAGGTGCAATGAAAAGAGAGATTATGGTATACTAAAAGATGAAAAGAGATTTAATACTGATAAAAATGGAGGCAATAGGGTGGACATTAAAGAACTTGACCGACTTGCAAAAAGTAATGGGATTATGCCAGATGGCTTAGCAATGTATGAGCAATGTTACTATATTGCTGCAAGAGGTCTGTATAGACAATATGATGCAGGCTATATTACATTAGAACAAGCTAAGGTAGAAAAAGCTGAAGTTGTAAAACAATATCAAGAAGGCAAAAAGCAATGGGAATTTTTCTGGGGACTTTATGAAGTACAAGATAAATTACACGCTTTAAAAGAGCAAGGGTTTAATACAGCACTTGAAATAGAGACATTAGAACTGATAGAGAAATTATTAGATATATAAAATAAGAGAATATATTGCACCCTTTAGAAGCTTGTAGTATGCTAATACAAGAAGCAAAGGAGGCATAATATGTCAGAGCAACAACCAAAAAAACACTTAAAAACATGGGATGAAGCAATCTTAGAATTAGGAAGCTTTATTCAAAAATCAAAAGCTGAAGAAGCTAAAAAAGCAGCCCAGGCAGCTGAAGCTGAAAAAGAATATAATCATGAATAATAAAAAGTGGCCCAGTGGCCACTTTTTTAATTAAGATTTTTGGCGTAATAAACGCTGTTTTGCCATAATCATACGACTAAGTTTCGCATCATCTGCACGGGATAAATTAATAAATTGTACACGGTATGAAAAACTACCACTAGAGGTTGGCATGCCATCTAATAAGATTTTTCCAATAAGCGAAAAGTCTTCATCTAAAAAATGAAAATGAAATGCTACAGATGTACCGGCAGCTAATACCGTATCACTTGTAAAGCATAATCCACCTAAACTAATATTAAGTATAGTTCCCTTGCTCTTGGTGACACTAGGATTGATAGGTTCAAAATCATCATTTAAGATTTCAAAATGACTATCAAGTAGTGTTTCTAAACGAAAGGTTTGACGTTGCTGTTTACGTATAATTGGTTTAGTGATTTGACAAACGTAGTTTAGTGTTCCAAGCTCAGGCTTTAAACTTTTTATAATCTGTACCCACGTGGTATAAAGCGCAGTTTTAGTGATTAAATCAATTTTGAAATGCCCTTGAAGGGGTAAAAGAACCCAATCGAGCTTAGAAAGCGGTGCAGCTAAAGTAATGATATCATCCTCCCAAGAGGTGATATGTGTTGTGTAAACCGTTTCGTTATGATGAATGCGTACCTTAAAATTAATATCGCTCATAATCGATTCTTTATAGGTGGCAAGGCTTTTGTGTGTATCTGTTTGTGAGTCGCATTTTAGCAATGTCATCTCCCCCTTATAAATCTTAGTAATCCCCTTTAAGATATGGAATATAAAGGTGGATTAGTCATAATATAACGAGTTGTGCTAGTTAAATTTACAAGTAGAATAAGCTCTAA
>CALGWE010000327.1:0-2071 GCA_937935915.1 uncultured Clostridia bacterium | reverse complement strand
GATGGAATTAATAATATTAAAGAAATAATTGTATTAGCCATAAGTACAGAATTAAAATACTTATTTGCTTTAATATAATTACTTTTATGTAATTCAATTATAATAAATCTACTAGCCATTGAATTTAAAGCAGCTGTAATAATTGTAATATAATTAGTAAAGTTATTAGCTAATCCAATTATTCCATATGCTTCAATATTTACATACTTTATGATATGTGGAGTCACTATAAAACTTGTTAAAGTGGTCACTAGAAAAGTTATAATATTTACTATTATATTCAAATTAATTCGATAATCTTTATTCATGTATTTCCTCCTTATTAAGGATACTTAAACTTTATAAAATAAATATTCTGTAAAAGATGTGGTGTTAGTATAGTCATACGGACACATTTAAGTTAAGCTGTTACAATAGACTTAATAATTAAAGGATGTGTCAATATGAAAAAATATAATTCTGAATTTAAATCAATGATTGTTGAACTCTATAAAACTGGATGTTCAGTTAAAGATCTAAGTCCTGAATGTGGTGCTTCATAGGTAACAATTTACTAACTAATTAAACAAATTTCTTCAATTGCATTAGCTAATGATATAAAGATTACCCTAGAGGAAAATCAACATATGAAATAAGAGATGTTACATTTTCAAAAGGATAATGAGATTTAAAAAAAGTCTATTACCACTTTGCCTAACAATTGAGGATAGATTGCTGTTGGCAATCGCTAGGTGCCTCATTCCCCACCAAAGATAGAAATAAACTGTATGGGGACCCCATTCGTGAGAAAGTAAACCAATGTGAATGATGTCAGTTTATCAATCAATATCAAAAGGAACTTGATATTAAACAGCTTTATAAGGTTTTAACTATCTCAAGAAGCACTTATTATCAAGATAAGAATCAAACTGACTCTAAATGGAAGCTTAATAACCGCCGGCTACTTGAACGTATTAAAGAAATTTATTTTGAAAGTAAGCGTCGATACCGTGCTATTAAGGTACACTGTTAATTGATTAAAGTAGGACTGTCTGTTAGCTTAAAGCGTGTCCAACGATTAATGAAATCAGCAGGATTAGCTTCTATTCTTCAAAAGAAATATACCCCTTATAAGCCATCTAAAGAACTTGTTTTAGAACGTGAAAACATTTTAGAACAGGATTTTTCGACAACCTCAATCAACCAAAAATCGGTATCTGATATTACTTATATTCACTTTCAAGAAGAAGGTTGGTGCTACCTAGTATCAGTCATGGATTCACATTCTAAAAAAATTATTGGTTATCACTTTTCTAAACGAATGACAACGGATATTATCGTCAAAGCTTTAAAGAATGCTTATTTTTCTCAAAAACCTAAAGATGAGATTATTGTCCATACTGATTTAGGATCGTAGTATATAAGTCAAGAGTTTAAAGACTTAACTTTAGCCCTTAAGATAATCCATTCTTTTAGTCGTAAAGGATGTCCTTACGATAATGCTTGTATCGAATCTTTTCATGCCACACTAAAGAAAGAAGAAGTGTATCAAACAACCTATATTACCTTTGAGCAAGCTAGAATCGCCCTATTTCAATACATAGAAGGTTGGTACAATCGCAAACGAATTCATGTGGCGATTAACTATTTAACACCTGAAGAATGTGAGCAACTTGTACGACAAGTAGCTTAAAACTTAATTTTTTTGTGTCCAAAATATTGACTTAAATCTACTATTTTTATTTTAAATTTAGTTATATAACCTTCCTGTACATTTACAATATATTTCCCAAAATATTTTAAATAAATTAGTACTTATGGCAATTAATATAACAGCTATTTTATCTCTTAAAGAACACTCTTTGTTTTTTAAAATATATCGCATATTTTTTGTGATATATGCTCGTATTTCTTTCTCTTCTTTTACTAATCGATTTTTTGCAAAAATCATTTGTCTTAAAGTACTAATATTGGCATAAATGTTAGCACGCAGCACAGCATTTTTAAGATCAGGAAATTTATCTTGGATAAAAGTTCCCATCTCTTTATAGGCATCTATAAGCAATAATTTTTCTCTGCTAAAAGAGGATGT
>CALGWE010000326.1:0-2465 GCA_937935915.1 uncultured Clostridia bacterium | reverse complement strand
ATAAGACTCTTAAGTGGTTTGGTAATAAAGGAAGCTGTTACGAAACTTAATACAGCGACAATCAGTCCTACAATCAGTGCAATAATATAAACTTGATTACGCATTTCCTTTACAGGTTCATAAACCGTTTGGATATTGGCTGATAAAATAACTGAACCTTGAATAATATCTTTATTCTCCTTATCTACAACAGAAACAGCTGCTGTTAAAATCGGATTTTCACTATCCTTTTCAACCCCTTCATTAGAAGTTGTACTGAGTGCTGAAAGCACTAATGGCGACATGACTGTTTTATTAAGTGCTGCATAGCTAGAATCCGCTACTATGCCGTTATCATTCACAACTAAAATACGGCAGTTCATATCATTTTCACTACTACGATTTTGAATAAGTGCTGTAAAACTATTATACTTTTCTTCAGAGGTTAAATAATTCCCTTCTTTTATTTCAACAGCAATACGATTTGCTTTACTTAATAAATCTTTTTCCTTTTGGCTTACAAAGTAAGTTTCCATACGGTCAAGTACAACCGTTGAGAAAATGATAAGTGGCATATAGCTCACAATAAAAAATAAAATTAAAAGCTTCCACTTCAGACTTTGAAACCATTTCATCTTAATCTTTAAAATAGTAACCTACCCCCCATTTTGTATAAATATATTCAGGTTGGCCTGGATTTGGTTCTATTTTTTCACGAAGTCTTCTAACATGGACGTCTACGGTACGTACATCTCCTGGATATTCTCTTCCCCAAATTGTATCTAAAAGTTGATCACGGCTATATACTTTACCTGGATGTGTTGCAAAAAGCTCTAACATATCAAACTCTTTAGCCGTTAAATTAATCTCATGATTATTAATAAAGAGACGGCGACTATTTACTTCAAGTCGTAATGCACCTACTTCAATTGACTTTTTACTTGTTTCTCTTTCATGATGATTTGAACGTCTTAAAATAGCTTTAATACGTGCTTTAAGCTCTAAAATATTAAATGGCTTTGTCACATAGTCATCTGCTCCATATTCTAGTCCCATAATTTTATCCATATCTTCCCCTTTAGCTGTAAGCATAATAATAGGAATATTTGAAAATTCACGGACAAGCTGACATACTTGTAAACCATCATATTTAGGTAGCATGACATCTAAAATCATCACATCATATTTATTACTTTTTACATAATTTAAAGCTTCTTCTCCATCATAGGCTGCATCTACTTCCCAGCCTTCTTGTTCAAGACTAAACTTTATTCCTTTCACAATTAATCTCTCATCATCAACAACTAAAATCTTGCTGTTCATCCCTTATCCTCCTACTGTATTATAATTTTGTCTTTTATGTTCTCAAAGGTTTTATCGCCTATGCCTTCTACCTTAGTTAACTCTTCAATTGCCTTAAATCCACCATTTTTATCACGATAGTCTTTAATAGCAGTGGCTTTCTTTTCACCAATACCTTTTAAGGTTTGAAGCTCTTGTATAGAAGCTGTATTAATGTTAATACACTCACTCACTTGGCCTACATTGATACTCCTACTATTTTCATATGAATCGAGACTTTTGTCAATTTGTTCTCCTTGTTTAGGGACAATAATTTTTCCATTTGGTACAACTTGCTCTGCTAGGTTTACACCACTTAAATTCGCATCTTCTGTAAATCCACCTGCCATAGCTACCACATCCTTAACAATTGCACTTGGTGCTATGTAATAAACATCTGGATTTTTCACTGCACCACATATATAAATAGGTACTACCCTTTCTATTTCATTCATATCCTTTAAAGTATCCATATCCTGACTGTCCTTAGTTTCCTCTATCTTAGCTTCTTCACTTAAATCACTTTCCTCAGTTGTTAAAACTAATTCACTTCCAATATTAGGCTTATAAATCAAACTACCTATACCTATTAAACTCACTAAACCTATTAATATAATGAACTTATATTGCTCCAATAATTTTAACATATAATCACCTCTATTACAAAATAGTGTGCACATATTTTTCATGAAATAGACAGTTCGTCTACCTAATTTTTGAAAAATCTGCTATAATATACTTTAATGAAAGGAGGTAATTCTATGAAATTAAAGTCGATCATCAGTTTATTTATGGTAGTTTGTTTATTCAGTTTTACATTTTCACCTTTGCAAGCTACTGAAAATGCCCCCTCAGTAACTAGCCCAATCAATACGCAAAGTACTGAAGAAAAAACACCTACAATTGCGGCTGAATCTGCAATTTTAATAGATGCCAATTCAAAAACAGTTTTATATGAAAAAAACGGTTACAGCAAACAATATCCTGCAAGTATTACAAAACTTATGACAGCTTTACTTGCTATTGAAAATCTCAATCCAAATGACACAATTACCTTCTCCCATGATGCCATCTTTGGTATTGAACGTGGCAGTAGTCATATTGGACTAGATGTAGGTGAGCAAATCACAGTTGATCAAGCACTT
>CALGWE010000325.1:0-3598 GCA_937935915.1 uncultured Clostridia bacterium | reverse complement strand
GAAAAAGGAGGAGAGCGTATGAAAAGCATTAAAAAAGTGTTTGTTTTTATGATGGCCTTTGCATGTGCTATGTGCTTCAACATAGGTAATGTGGGCATTGTAAAAGCAGCCGAGCAAAGCTTAACACCATCTCAGGCCTATGCGAAAGCAATGCAGCCAGGATGGAACCTTGGAAATACCTTTGATGGCTTTGACACCAATGGTGACAGAGGTGAAGAATCTTGGGGAAATCCAAAAGTAACAAAAGAGCTGATTCATCAAGTTAAAGCAGAGGGCTTTAATAGCATTCGTATGCCTTTCACAACAATGATGCGAACAGGCAGCGCACCAGATTACAAAATTGACCCTGCATTCTTAAATCGTTATGCAGAAGTTGTAAACTGGGCACTTGATGAAGGACTTTATGTTATGGTGAATGTACACCATGATTCTTGGAACTGGGCTAAAAACATTGGCAGTGACGATGGTAGCGCTATGGCACAATACAAAGCAATCTGGATGCAGCTTGCAGATTACTTTAAAGACTATCCACAAGAAGTATGTTTTGAAACATTAAATGAGCCACAATTCTTAGGTTCAGATGCAGCTCAAATTCAAATCAATGAACAAGTTAATGAAGCATGTTATGAGATCATTAGAAAATCTGGTGGTAACAATAAAACTAGAATGATTGTTATGCCAACACTTAATACAAACGATAGCGAAGACCGCGTAGCAAGCTTATATAACACAATCAAAAAACTAGACGATCCTAACCTTATTGCCACATTCCACTATTATGGACCATGGGCATTTGGTGTCAATATTGCAGGCCGTACAACATTTGATGATTGGGTACAAAGTGAAGTAGAGAGTGCAATTGACCGTGTTTACAATGGCCTTTGCACAAAAGGTATTGGTGTGGTTTGTGGAGAATATGGACTTCTTGGCTTCGACTCAGACTTAGGCACTGTAGAAGAAGGGGAAATGCTTAAATACATGGAATACCTTGGTTACTATACAAACCTAAAAGATATTACAATGATGCTTTGGGATAATGGGCAACACCTTAGTCGCATCAATTATACATGGTCAGATCAAGAACTCTTTGACATGATCAAAGCAAGCTGGACTGAAAGATCAGCTTATACAACATCAGACCATATTTACATTAAAAAAGGTGCCCAAATCAAAGATGTAACACAAAAGCTTACTTTAAATGGCAACACATTAGTAGGTATTACAGATGGCAATAAAGAGTTAGTTTTAGATGAAGATTATACAGTAGCTGGTGACAACGTTACAATTAAAGCAAGTTACTTAAAAGATGTTGTAACAAATACATATGGTAGAAATGCTACACTTACATTCAAATTCTCAGCAGGTAAAGATTGGAATGTCTATGTAGACTTCTACAATCGTCCTATTATGAGCGATGTACAAGGCAGCACAAGCAGTTTCATAATTCCTGTACAATACAAAGGGAATATGATTGAAACATTTGAAGCGGTAGATAAAAATGGAAATGCAGTAGGTCCTCAAAACTGGACAACTTACAAAGAATTTGGTTATAACTTATCACCAAATTACGCAAACAATACTTTAACAATTAAAGAAAACTTCTTTAAAGAAACAAATGATGGCGCATTTACATTTAAAATACATTTCTTAAGTGGAGATGTTGTAAACTATGATATGGTGAAAAACGGTAACACTGTAATAGGTACAGCAACTGAAACTTATGAAGATGAAGACAACAAAGATGAAGATAACAAAGATGAAGACAATAAAGATGATACTGAAGTAGTAGAAATGGGCATGAGCCTTGAGCAAAGTGGCCCAGCTAATAACGCTGTATTTACAATTAAAGTAGCAAGTGATGAAGCTATTGATTTATCAAAAGTAGCCATGCGTTACTACTTTACAAAAGCGGATACAAAAGAAATGAATTTCTGGTGTGATAATGCAGGACTTTCATTAAATGAAGCACCATGGTACGTAAGCATTGGTAGCGATGTAAAAGCTAATTTCGTAAAAACAAATACAGGTTACTATGTAGAATTAACAATGGCAGGCGTAGAGGCAAGTGTAAAAAATGGTACCCTTACATTACAAACACGTATGGCTAATTCAGACTGGAGCGGTATGCTAGATTTAGCAGCAGAAAAAACTGAATTATATTATGAAGGAAATCTTGTAAAATAAAAGTTAAATTGCAAAGGTTGTGTAGTAAAAATAATAGGTGACATGGTATACCCCCAAATATCATGTCACCTATTTATTTGTATAAATAAATTAGCTTAAATTGCTAATGTTTATTGAAAATAATATAAATTCGTGATATTTTAAAAAGTAAGAAATATAAAAATAGGGAGGGTGTTGCATGAGCAAGAAATCAATTATTATTTTAATGCTAACTACTTTTTTAGTAACGGCTGCAGTAGCTTTTGGTGTGATATTTGTAGTATTTAATGGTAGTGCATTTGGGGAAAAACCAGATCAACAAAGAGTGCTTATTGATAAAGGGTACTTTAATACGAAGACTGAGAAGAATGGAGCCGTACATATTGTCACTACAGGATGTAAAGTGTATTACAAAGCACAATATAAAGCTAAAATTAATAAACAACTTTCTAAGTACACTGAAGATATTAATGCAATCATTGGGGATTATTTCAGAACAAAAACATTAGAAGATGTTGGACAAGAAGGATATTTTGAAGATACAGCACTTTATGTGAAAGATGAAATCAATGCAATACTCAATGAGCACATTGAAAGCAAAGATGGATTACCTATTGAATATGTAAGTAAAGTTATATTCTTCAATACTGTATATCAATAAAAATGACAAATTCATGGTTAATAAACTTACAAAAATAATTGTTAAAAATTGGATGAAGTTACAAAGCATAAAATCAAGTATCCTGCACATAATAGTATTGTACAGAGGATGTGATATGTAAGACATATCAGATGTGACGTACAGAAGTTAGGAGATGGTACCGTTGGAGATTAAAATGCAGTAGCAAATTGATTTTGCACAAAGATATCAAAACCTAATTGAATACCTGGAAAAGGGTACTTGGTATGTGATTAAGGCTTAATGGAGAAGTAGTTACTGTACCGTTAGGGTAAATACTTCAATCATGGGGGCTACCCAAAGTCAGCAAACATTTGCGAGTATTATCCTATTGAGAGTGACGAAGAATTTAAGTATAACACAAAGCCACAAAAGTAGAGCCTTAGCAGGAGATAAAGAGGGTGTTTACATTATGCTATACTGCTAATTGTATTAGCAGTATACCGATAATGTACACCCTCTTTTTCTATAAAAAATTTATATAATAAAAGTATATTTTAATTGAAAAGTATTGTAAAATTAAAATTATATTTAAGATGTTTGTGGGGGTTGTAATGAGATTTAAGATTGACATTAAGAAGGAAATAGATTTATTAAATCGCGATAAATCATATATTACACAAATTATTAGGTTAGCAGAGCAAAACTGGTGTGAACATACAATGGAGGTTAAAGGTTTACTTGAAGCTGTTTTATTAGAGGCAAGTGAATATAAAAACCAAGAAGATTATGAAGCAATTTATGTTAAGACCATTA
>CALGWE010000324.1:0-3599 GCA_937935915.1 uncultured Clostridia bacterium | reverse complement strand
CAGCCTACAAAAGTTGCCCCTACTGTCATACCAAGTGCTAATCCTAAAAATGCTTTTTTTAATTTTTTCATATGTATATCCTCCTAAAATTTCTAGTATTTATTATGTAGTCATTCTGTTTTACTTTGAGATCTATTTATTTAATGATTTAATTGATGTGCTATATAATTCCCTACTGCTTGTACAATACTTACAAGTATTAATAAAATAATCACAGTTACGATCATAATATCTGTTTTAAAGAATTGATAACCATATTGAATCGCAAAGTGACCAATTCCACCACCTCCAACAGTTCCTGCCATAGCTGAAAAGCTAATTAAACTAATAATAGATAGTGTAAGGGCATGGACAATGCCGCCTAAACCTTCTGGTAAAATGACACCTGTTATAATTTGAAATGGACTAAGCCCCATAGCTTTTGCGGCTTCAATAACCCCTTTATCAATTTGATAAAGGGCTACTTCTACTTGTCTTGCAATAAAAGGAATAGTCCCTACTACAAGTGGCACATATGCTCCTTTAAGCCCAATGCTTGTTCCCATAACAAATCTTGTAAATGGCACAATAGCTGCAATTAAAATTACAAATGGGATACTACGTAGTCCATTAACAACTTTTGAAACAATACCATACACTGCTTTATGTTCTAAAATATGCCCTGGACTTGTCGCTAATAATAAAATCCCAATAGGTACACCAAATAGTGCTGCCACTACAGCTGATATGCCTACCATTTGAATAGTTTCTCCTAAAGCTTTCATCATATCTGGGAAGAATGCCACTACATTAGGCATGATTTGCACAAGTAATTCTTTCATCCTCTATAACCTCCAATTTAATCTCATGTTGTTTTAAATAATCTATAGCCCCTTCAACGGCTTCTCTTGTTCCTTGTAAATCTATTACTAAATTACCTACCCAAGTACTTTGTAACTTTTCAATATTGCCTACTGTAATATTGGCCTCGATATCAAACTTTCTAGAGATATCTGATATTAATGGTTTACCTGAGTTTTCGCCTATATATCTAAGGTGTAAAAGTCTTGCAATATGTCCTTTAACTGGCACTTTAAATCTTTCATAGTGAAAATCTTTTGTGATAAATTCCTTTGTAATATGACTTCTTGGTCGTCCAAAGACTTCAACTAAAGAACCTGTTTCAAGGACTTTTCCTTTTTCCATAACTGCTACCTTTGTACAGATTTCTTTAATCACTTCCATTTGGTGGGTGATAAGTACAATTGTAATGCCCAGCTTATGGCGAATATCTTTAAGTAATTCTAAAATTGCCCTTGTTGTTTGTGGATCTAATGCTGATGTCGCTTCATCACATAGTAAAATCTTAGGATTTGTAGCTAGTGCTCTTGCAATGGCTACTCTTTGTTTTTGCCCCCCACTAAGCTGTGATGGATAAGACGCCGCTTTATCTTCGAGCCCCACTAAACTAAGTAACTCTTTCACACGTTTTTCTTTTTCACCTTTACTTAACTTTAAATAATTAAGTGGAAAGGCTACATTCTCAAATACATTTTTACTATGCATTAAATTAAAGTGTTGAAAAATCATACCAATATCTTTTCTTACGTTTCTAAGTTTCTTTTCACTGTATCTGCTAATTTCTTCATTCCCTACATAAATCTGACCCGAAGTAGGTTTCTCTAATCCATTTATACAACGCAGTAGCGTACTTTTCCCTGCTCCGCTATAACCAATAATGCCAAATATATCACCAGACTCTATATGTAATGACACGTTATCTAAAGCTTTTACTTCCTGGGCTTTTTGCAAAAATGTCTTTTGCACATTCTCTAATCTAATCATCTTGTCCTCCTGCTACTTTTTTGTAATCAAAAAACCCCGCCTCTATAAGCGTATATGCTTATAGAGGCGGGGCATTATATCCACGCGTTACCACTCTATTTCATTTGTATCTCACGATTACAAACCTCTTCAAGTACGACATATTTTATGCTGCTTATTCTACACATTTCATATGTTTATACTCTATCGCTATAACAGGCGAACCTGTTGTAACCTAAATCCTTACAAGGGTTCGATTACACTGCTCCAAGACCATCTTCAGTTTATTATTCTTTGCTTCTTCTCAGCACACGAAGCTCTCTGTAAAAGACATCCTAAACTTACTCTTCTTTTCGTTGCATTTGCTATTTTTAAGTTATGGACATCTTAACATAAATCATTTTTAATTAGCAATACTTTTATTTTATTTTTTAAAAAATTTATTTATATTTTACATAATTATTTTGAGTTGCAAAATTTTTTCAGCACAATTACACGATATTTGCCTCCCTCTATCTCATGCAATTACTTTTGTATTTAGTCTAAGTTCTACATAACTTGCTTCAATCTGTGCTGGGTCTGTTTCTAATATATTGCCGTCCCATGTAATAAGCACTTCATCGCCGCCTTGAATATTTGATAAATCTATTCCTTTAGGTACAGTTACATTAAAAGCTCCTGGGCAGCTATCTTCTCTTGAAGAAACTAACAATGTATGTTCATTAATTTCTTTTACAACAGCTCCCATTGTTTCACCCTCTAATTTGAAAATGGCACCATCTTCAATAGGTACCCCCATTCTTTTATTAATAAGTGATACATCAGATGATTCATCAGCTATAAAGATATACTGATTGTCGTCATCTTTTTTAAATGTATAATGATACTTACCATCTTCTGTAGAAACGATCAGTTTATCGTCTTTAACTTCATAATCTCCTACTGCATAATAAGAACTTAACGCATCATACGAAAAACCAAAAGTACCATCTGAGAATAAAGTTAAATTAGGTATTTCTCTTTCTTGCTGTCCATTTACCACCATATAATAACACTTAAGCCCCCTTGGCACTTCTACCTTCTGAGGTATATCATCTATTACGCTCTTAGATGGTGGCACTAAATTAGGTTCATTCTTACTACACCCTATAAATGCTGTCATTCCCCATATTGCTACACATAAGCTCATTACTACCTTAAACCCCTTCATATTAAAAAACTCCTATCCTAATTTACAAGTTACTACTTTTTATCTACTCAGCAATAAATTTAATATCCTCAATACTGTCTATTATTTTCAACATTAATTCTATTCCTTTTTTCTTACCAAATGGTACCTTAGCAAACTTTTTCTTATATTTTCCTTCTCTCCAAAACTCTCCTTGCTTATCAAAGTTTTCTACCATTGTCCCTTTCTTATCTTGAGATAAATAAAACTTACCTTCACTTTTATTATCTAATATATCTATGTACATTTTGATTTTTAGTAAGACCTAGTCTATCTATTTGCTTTTTTGTATTATTCTTTTTATAGATAGTTATTTAAGATAATTTATTCTAATAATACGTACCTCTCAATTTTTTGATTTGTCATTATACCACTTTCTATTATAATATCAGTATCTTTAATTGAAATACCTTCATCATCTTTATATATTCCTATTATGAATTGTGTTAGATTTTTAATTTTAGTACCTGGCTTTATAACTTTATCTAACTTTTTTGTATATTCAGTATAAACCATATCTGAATCAATATCTTCTTCAATATTAAATACATCTTCTTCTCTATCTTTC
>CALGWE010000323.1:0-3601 GCA_937935915.1 uncultured Clostridia bacterium | reverse complement strand
AGGGATGATGGCAGCTATGCTTTATAATGTATGCGCCAGCATTTTACGTGCAGTAGGTGATACAGTAACACCACTGATATTTTTAATTATTTCAACTGTATTCAATGTATTTTTAGATTATGTATTTATTTTAGGTTTAAAAACAGGTGTAGAAGGGGCAGCATATGCTACCGTTATTTCACAAATAGGTGCAGCAGTATTATGCTTTATTTACATGTGGAAGAAATATCCTATATTACATTTGAAAAAAGAAGATTTTAACAAAGAAGCAGGTCTTACAAGAGAACTTTTAAGTTCAGGTCTTTCTATGGGACTTATGCAATCATTTGTTTCCTTTGGAACAGTGGCACTTCAAAGTGCAATTAATAACCTAGGGGTTAATATAATTGTAGCCCATGCAGGTGCAAGAAAGGTGACAGAAATCTTTATGTTACCATTTAGTGTACTGGGTATGACCATGGCAACTTATTGTTCTCAAAATCTAGGTGCCAATAAACCAGAGCGAATTAAAAAAGGCTTATGGCAAGCCTTAATCATGGCATGGATATGGTGCGGTCTAGTAGTTGTAGCAAGTTACACAATTGCACCAAGTCTCATTAGAGGCATTACAGCTACTAAGATAGACGAAGTTGTAGAAACAGGAAGCTTATACTTACGTATTGATACACTTTTATACTTCGTACCAGCAGCTATTTGTATTATAAGAAACTCACTCCAAGGTATTGGTGATCGCATTACACCAATCTTCTCCAGCGCCATCGAACTTGTAGGCAAAGTTATTATAGCCATTTGGCTCACCCCAATTCTAAAATATATGGGAATCATTCTAGCAGAACCTATTGTATGGGTACTCATGGTAATCCCACTTATTATAAGAATATTAACTACTCCAAAACTAAAAACAACAAAACCAATAGAAGCAAGCTTATCCCAATAATAAAACAAGAGGTACCATGCATATTACTATGCAGTACCTCTTGTTTTTTTCTATCTCTCTTTAATCTTCCCAGCAAAGCAGAAAATGTTTTACCTCACAGTATTATCTACTAGTATTACACCTAGTCCCCACCCAAACATACGCCCAGTCTAGCCAGTTGTGCAAATGTAAGCTGTGGTAGGGGTGTGGTGTAGGCTACCTGTGGAGTAAATTGAAACACTCGCTTTATTGTGCTGTACGCTTAGTGAAGATAATAAAAGAGTTTTTAGCCCAAATGTCCCAGCAAAGCAGAAAATGTTTCACTCCACAGTATAACCCACCAGTCCCAACCAAAACTTACGCCTAGTCGCCCGTAAGTTTTGCAAAAAAGAGACGGGAGTAGTGGCTGATACTAATCTACCTGTGGAGTAATTTGGTGATAGTCTTAGAGAAGATAATCAATGTGCTCTTAGGACGAGTGTCTGAGCGAAGCGAGTTTTCGTCCGTTACATTGATTATCGAACTTAGACTATCACAAATTACGGAAGGTGTAGATAGTATCAGCCACTACTCCCGTGGCTAGTTGTAATAACCTTACAAAGACACATTCACCAGGATCCCTAATGTTGCAAGTGAGCAATAATAGTTATTGAGGGCTCTAGGATTTTTTGCAAGTTTCATAAAGTTTTCATATGTAACATCGTTAGCTTGTGATGAACTTGTAGCAAGGGCTTTGTTTTGTTCTGCTAAAAGAGTAGATTTAGTTGTAGTAGTTGCCATTTTGGTACTAACAGCTGTACGATTAGCGATGCCAGTTAAAATATGTTTAGTAAATGAGCTATTCTTAGCTAAAGCTTCATTTAATTTCTTTTCATCAAGCTTTAAACTACCATCATTAGTTTTAGAAATACCAATGCTAGCAAGCTCTGTAGCATTCACAGTGGTTGCTACTTTATGAGAAGCCTTAATTGTATTAAGACGTGTGGTACTACTTGTAGAATGAGCATCTAAGAATTTAGTTGTACTATTATAAGCTGCAACATAATCTTTAGTTGCAGCAACAATATCAGTAGATTTGTCTTCTTGAGCTGTTAAAGCAGATTTAAGCTTAGTAATTGCCTGATCTAAGTTAGTATAGTTTGTATTAAAATTAGATAAGAATTTAGTAGCTTTAAAAGTAGTCTCAGAAGAAGTTACCTTTTGATCGGTATGCCTATATTTAGCAGCGATAGCATATTTACTAAGGGTATTATAATGATTAATTTGAGATATAAAATTAGAATAGTCATTATTTGGACGATGAGTCGATAAGCTATTTATATAGAAACTATTCATATAATCACCTCCTTTATTTATATATCGGAAAAACGAAATAATAGAATATATTGGAAGTAGATTAATATAATTATAATGTAATAAGTGCCTAAAAAAGTAATAGTTGTCTATTTTATAAAGGAGATGATAACTGTGAGCAAGGAGAATAATAATTGGCTTGTTAAATTGGATTATGATTCTAAGAAAAAGCTTACAACTAAGAAGGCTAAAAAAGAGGCACAAACAATGGTTTTTATTAATACCAAAGTAAAAAATATAGATTATGAGAAGAAAGTAACCTTTCATTATCGTGATAGTAATTCAACAGCTTGGAAGGAACATGATGCGAAATTTAATAAGATTATTAATAGTGAAGAAGAAATATGGAGTGATATCCTAAAGTTTAAGGGTGAGTATGTAGAATATGCCATTAAGTATGAGGTAGGTGGTCATACATACTGGGATAATAATGGCGGAAAAAATTATAAGACCTATCGAGATGGTGTAACTATTAAATAAGTAAAACGGATGCTGCAAATAGGTCCTCTAACCCACCACTACCTCAGCTGGTATTTGGACACCTTGGAAGACAATAAAAAAAGTTAATGTAATGATCTTGATAGTAAATATAGAAGTTGATGTATTTATAATGTTAATATACTTGTATATAAATGCTAAATAGGGTGTCGTAAGGTTAATAACAATTTTACGACACCCTATTTTTGCTTTGTTTAAAATTATTTAATAAATATGTATAGTTTAAAAATATTGACAAATATAAGATGGAAAAGTATAATAGGAGAAATTTATCAAATTCTAGGGGGAAGAGATTATTATGAAACATAAGGGAACACAAACTATTGAAACAGATCGTTTAATATTACGTCAGTTTAAGATAAGTGATGCAGCAGATATGTTTAAAAACTGGGCAAGTGATGATGAAGTGACAAAGTATTTAACTTGGCCAACTCATTCAGATATAGCATGTAGTGAAGCTGTATTAGCTGATTGGGTAGCTAGCTATGTTAATGAAGATAAATATGAATGGTGTATTGAGCTTAAAGAAATTGGGCAGGCCATAGGCAGTATAGGTGGCTTTGATATTAATGACAAGGTGGAATCCGTAGTAATTGGCTATTGCATCTCAAGAAAGTATTGGCATCAAGGCATTGCTTCTGAAGCGTTAGCTGCGATTATAAAATATTTCTTTGAAGAAGTAGATATGAAACGTATTGTCTCATATCATGATGCAGCTAACCCTAATTCGGGTAAAGTTATGCAAAAATGCGGTATGACTTACGAAGGAATAGGACGAAAATCAGATTGGAATAATACAGGTGTTTGCGATACAGTTTATTATGCTATTTTAAA
>CALGWE010000322.1:0-4106 GCA_937935915.1 uncultured Clostridia bacterium | reverse complement strand
GTGTAATTTATCCTAAACATCAAGATTATCAAAGTTATCAGAGGGAAGTAAGTAAAATCTTAGAAAAGGGAAATGAATACTTTGAAGCACATAAAGAAACATTGAAGGAAATACCTTGGGTATTTGATAAAAAATTATGTGATAAAGTAAAATTTCCATCTATTACACATAGTTTTGCTATTTATTGTGGGATTTATTTTTTATTGGAAAGGAAAATGGATAAAGAAGCCTTAATAAAGACATTTTTTGAGGATCAGCAAGATTATATTAAGGAAATTTTAATTAGGAGCATAGCATATGATTCTACAAATCATCATGAAATAGATGCTATAAAAGAAAGCATAAATGCGATTTTAATACAGCACCAAAAAACAGGAAAGATTACACTTATTAAAGGAAGTATCTATAAAATTAAGCGTTATTTCTTAGAGAATAATAGTCTTAGTGACATTCGTGGTGGCAGTATTATTATAGATTATTTAAATAAGGAATGTATTGATACATATCTCACAGATTCTAACAATGAATTATGTAAAGAATGTTTGATTTATAGTGGTGGCGGAAATATTTTATTAATGGTACCTAGTGGGCAAGGAGAAAAGGTTTGTAGTGAATTAGAGGCGACTTGTCATCATGTGCCATTAACTGCTATGAATGCTTTTGAATTTATAGAAACAGATGTATATGAACTGCTATTTAATTTTAAAGAAATAACAGGCAAGTTAAGTAAAAAGCTTGAAGAACGCAAGAAGAATAAGATGTATAAATTTGAGCCACAGCCAACAGATTTAGACAATTTAACTATAAATAATAAGTCTATTGACTTAAAAGGAAAGAAAAGTGAGAGAAAAAGTATTTGTAAGCTATGTGATATTAGAGAAGGATATTATGAAGAGATAGTGGATAATGAATATCAAGCCATATGTCCATCGTGTTATCGCAAACATGTAATAGGACGAAAGGCAAAATCTAAGCATACTACAGAATATGAAGCATATCTTGCAAAACATCATTTATCAGGTAGCCCATATCAGATAAAGAGCTTAGACGAAATAAAAGATAAAAATGGGATGATTGCTGTTTTATATGGGGATGGCAATAATATGGGGAATATTGTACTGAATATAGAAAAGCCTTATGAGATGATGTATTTTAGTGACCGTACAGATCAGATTACTAAAGAAAGTGTGTATGGGGCTATTCATGAAATTATGAAAGAAGATGAACGCTTTGAAATATTAGCCGTTGGTGGCGATGATTTATTTTTCATTGTACCAGCACAATATGCGTTAGACTTAGCAGCAGAGGTTGTAAGACGTTTTGATACAGCGTTTAATGAAGAAGGAACAATTGCTAAAGAAGCAACAACAATGTCTGTAGGTATTTGTATAGGAAAATATAACATGCCTATTAAATCTATGTTTGAAATTGCTCAAGATAATTTAAAAAATGCTAAGAAGGTTGTACGTGGACAAATTATAAATAAGCCAGATAGTGAAGATATAGAGGGCACTATTGATGTAGTAGAAATGAATGGTGGACAGACCATTATTAATGATGATGCATATAGTAGCATCTTCCCAATTAAAGCCTCTAAGTTAGCACAAATGCTTAAACAAAGTGAAGACATGGAAGAAATTAAAATGCGCATTTATGATTATGAGTATGCACAAAAGACGATGATAAAGGATGAATTTAGATTGTACTTTAATTATAAAGAAGCAAAAATGAGAAATAGTAATAAAACTACGGTTACTGAGTATCTAAGAAATATTTTTGGAGAAAATGTCAATTTATATTTACAAAATATATTAGGGACAAGTAGTAATGAAACACAAGAAGTAAAAGAACAGCAAAATGAAGAGAAGATATTAAAGATATGGTCAGATTTATTACTATTATTAAAGTATAGGAGGGATGTGTAATGAGGGAAGTTGTATTTCAAGTGAGTATCAAAGCACTATCACCTCTAAATATTAGTTCGGGAACACAAACAAAAAGTGAAAAAACAGCTTTTACAGTGCGAGATGCGCAGAATAGAAGTATGATTCCAGGAACAACTTTAAAAGGTGTCTTAAAACAGAGCTATGCCCTTATTAGTAATGAGGAACATTTATCAAGTGGTAATTGTGAGTGTAAAGTATGCAAGTTATTTGGAAAAGGTGGTTATAGCCCTGCCCGTATATATATAGATGATTTTAAGTTAAAATCACCGGAATATCAGGAGATTAGAAGTGCCAATGCTATTGATCGTCATCGTAAGGTGTGTGTAGAAGGGGCATTGTTTACTAAAGAAGTTGTATATGGAGAGTACGAAGGCTTTGTAACAGCTTATGTAGAAGATGAAAAACAGATAAAAGAATTAAAAGCGGCACTTTGTCTTATTAAAAGTATTGGCGGCAGCAAGAGTAGGGGATTAGGAAATGTAGAAGTAGCAGTTAAGGAGGTAGAGGCATGAGAGTGGAATTAGAATTTGAATCACCTCTTATTGTAGGAAATAAGCGATTAACAACTAACTATATTGAAAGTAAAGATTATATTTCAGGCAGTGTCATAAGAGCAGCTATTGCAAGAAATATACTCAATCATTGTGGGGCTTATCATGGTGAAGTTGAAGAAATTTCAAATCCTCAAAATCCTAATATTAAAGAAAAGAAAAAGAACTGGATACATTATCGTGGGAAAGAGGCTTGTAAAACTTGTGAATATGCTTTTATATGTAAAAAGTTTGGTGAGTCAACAGATAAGTTAGGCGTTAAGTTTTCGTTCTTTTATCCAGAAGGGACAAGTGTTATTCCACTAACAAGTATGATTTGTAAAAATAATCCTAAAGAACATGGCTTTATAGATAGCTTAACAGCAGTTGCGACATGCCCAAAATGTGCAGCTAAGAATTCAGAAAATGCACGTGTAGAGTTTACAAGTGGTTTAAGAAATAAGAATGGAGAATTTAAAACAAAGAAACTAACCCAAACAAAAACAGCCATTAATCCTTATACAAGAACAGCTCAAGATGGACAATTATATAGTTTAACAAGCGTTGTTCAGGATAAGTTTGTAGGTGAAATTGAAGGGTTTACAGAAACTGAAATGATTGAATTTGAAAGGTTATTTAAAACCTTACGTATAGGAGCATATACTTCTACGGGATATGGTAAATGTAAATTAACAACTTCTAAAGAAGAAGTTAAACAAATAACCTTGAGACAGGTAAAACAATTTTCAGCAGAGTATAAGGACTATCAAAAAGAAGTAGATAAAGAATTTATTGTATTATTACTAACTGCAGATGCAGAAATTGAGATGGAAGTACCAAGTGGTTATGTAACAACTGAAAAATATCAACAGTTATGGCAAGAACATTTAAAATTACCTATAGGTAAAGTACATAAGATTTATTTAGATACAACCATGTATAGAGGATATGATACTTCAGTAGCAAGTGCTAATTATAGAGCAGCTATGAAATATCATATTCTTAAAGGAAGCATTATTGTATTAGAGGTAGAGGATATAGAAGAAGCTTATGAGTTATATAAGTTAGGTTATAGCATTGGTAATCAAATATTAAATGGTTATGGTCAATGTGAAATCTATTGTGGGGAGGCAGATAGCAATGGAACAAAGTAATAATGCAGAAATGAAGAACTTTTTAATTAAACGAATAGATGCTTTAAATGAAGGGGATTTTTTAAAAAAGTTAACAAGTGATGACTTAGGTGCAAGTAATATACGTGCTATGGGAAATGTAGCATTAAACTGTGATTGTTATAGTGAGTTTAGATTATTTATGGAGTATAAAAAAGCCAAATTAGATGGTTGGCGAACCACTAATAAAGAGGGAAAGAGTTTAGCAGATATAGTAATAGAGGATTTAGATCATATTGCTGAGAAATGCAAAAATGATGATAATGAAACATTAAAATGGATTAGTCAGTACTTTGGTTATTTTTATTGGAAGAAAGCTAGTTTAGAGCAGCCAAAGCCTAAGAATAATAGTTTTAAAAATGGTGGGTCTAAAAATAATGAATTTAATAAAGGGGGCAAAAGAAGATGACAGTGATTAAGCCTGAAAAAAATTTTTTACTACATAAGTTTGAAAATAA
>CALGWE010000321.1:0-4114 GCA_937935915.1 uncultured Clostridia bacterium | reverse complement strand
CCATTGATACTACGATATGCAATAGATTAAGTTATTAAGAAATTGTATAAAGCTCGTTAAAGTCGACAGAAAAATTACCCTAATGCGTTAAGGCAAGGAAAGGTTTAAATAGCTGTAATTGATATGTCGGATGTCTATGAAGTATATCTATGGTGAGTATCCAAACAGTATAATGGGGACGAACTACTGACTGACTTATCGTGAATGTCGCTTAGTAGAAATGCTAAGAGAACCAAATTTGGTTTATCATCAGAAGGACGAGTAAAGGCGATGTTAAGAAAATCCTACAATTCTTACAGGGAATTGGGTTGATGACGGTATTTAGGTAGCACCTAAGGATATACGGTACAGATAGGAGTATTGGAACGTGGAAAACCTTGAACATGGAGATATAACTGTCAAAGAAGTGTTTTAAGGGAAATGATAATTTGATTATCTATAACCTTAATTAATCAAGGTGAGAGTAGAGTCACAGTACCTATGAAGTCATGATAACAAATGATGGAGGGATAGGCTCAAGTCGTTTGAGTAGATTAAATGTTATGTTAAAAAATTGCGATTAGTTCAGGTTCTTGTAAGACTAATAGAAACGAAAATCTCAAAGAAAATTATTTCTGAAAGAAAAAGATTTCTTCTGAAAGGGGATGATTAGTTGACTGAACGAAAGATGAAAAAAAGTAAAGTCCTAGGAAATAATGAGTATTATGGACAACAAGAAATATTAGATGATTTGTATAAGAAATCAAGTGAAGGTAGATATTTTGATAAGTTATATGAGTTAGTTATACATGAAGATAATATCATGAGAGCATATAGAACAATCAAAAGAAATACTGCTAGCAAAACAAAAGGTGTAAATGGACATACGATAAAATACTTAGCACACTTATCAGAAGATAAGTTGGTAGGTATGGTAAGAAAAAGACTGAGGAGTTATAAGCCTAATCCTGTTAAAAGAGCATTTATACCCAAAAGTAATGGTAAACAAAGACCATTAGGAATACCTACAATTGAAGATAGACTTATAGAGCAATGTATTTTACAGATATTAGAACCTATATGTGAAGGTAAATTTCATAAATCAAGTTTTGGTTTTAGACCTAATAGGAGCACGCATCATGCGATTGCAAGATGCCAGCATTTAATTAATCACAGTAAAAATCATTTTGTAGTAGATATAAATATAAAAGGGTTCTTTAATAATGTAAATCATGGAAAATTAATGAGACAACTTTGGACTATAGGGATAAGAGATAAAAGAATATTGTGCATAATAAGTAAAATGTTAAGGGCTGAAATAATGGATGAAGGAATACCAAAGAGTGGTATATCACAAACTGGAATATTAGCCCCAATGTTTGCTAATATTGCACTTAATGAATTTGATTGGTGGATTTCTAATCAATGGGAAACGAAAACTACTAGTCACGTATATAATCAACCGAGTTCAAAGATAGTGGCATTAAAGAAAACAAAGTTAAAACCATGTTATATCGTTAGATATGCTGATGACTTTAAAATATTTACTGATAGTAGAACAAATGCTAAGAAGATATTTATGGCTATAAAGCTTTGGCTAAATGATAGGCTGAACTTAGAAATTAACGAGGAAAAAAGTAAAATAACTAATTTAAGAAAAAATGGTTCTGATTTTTTAGGAATTAGACTAAGGGCAGTGTCAAAAGGAGTATCTCAATTGGGATATGTTTCACAAAGTAAAATAGAGCCAAAGAGAAAATATAAAATAACGCAAGTGTATAAAAGTAAATTAAGGGATTTAAGCAAAAGTCCAAGTATGGAGAAAGCTAAAAATTTAAATGGGTTTACTTTAGGCGTTCATAATTATTACAAAGTAGCTACGGATGTTAGACAAGATTTTCATGACATTATGCATTTAGTATATGGTAAATATAAAAGCCTTAAGCGAAAGCATGTGATAACTGAAAAAGGTATAATGAATGAAGTATTTAAAACCTTTTATAAAGGGTATAAAGGAAGTTTGGATAGATGTTGTAATATAACGTTATATCCGATACCGTTTGTACATTTTAAAAAGCCATTACAAATTCACCCGGAAGTAACGCCGTATACTGAAATTGGGAGAAATAGAATTCATAATATATCAACAATGATATCAATATATGAGTTAGATGCTTTAAGAAAAGGTAATTTTGGTAGAAGAAGCGCTGAATATGTTGAGAATAGAACATCAAAATTTGTAGGTCAAAATGGTAAATGTTATATCTCTGGAATTAGGCTGACAACA
This sequence comes from uncultured Clostridia bacterium, assembly GCA_937935915.1. Lineage (GTDB taxonomy): Bacteria > Bacillota > Clostridia > Lachnospirales > Cellulosilyticaceae > Cellulosilyticum. Next base: position 1,848 of record CALGWE010000321.1, on the reverse strand, counting down.
GAGGAAGTACATTGTCATCATATCATACCAATTAAGCTAGGTGGTACTGATCAATATGATAATTTAGTTATTGTCCATAAGGAAATACACAAACTTATACATTCAAATAATATCAACTTAATATTACAATCATCAAAAAATTGGACGGTTAAATCAAAGTCAAAATTTAACCAACTTAGAAAACAAGCAAATTTAGAGCCAATAGATTTTAAAGTGGCTGCATAATATATCTACAATTCAAACGAGGGAACGCCGTATGAGATGAAAGTCTCACGTACGGTGTGGGACGGGGGAAAATCTAGAGATAATTTCAAAGGATTACCTATCGTCATACTTCTGTTATGAAAGACGCCAAGAGGTTATTGATTATGTTATTCGTAAATATGGCGCAGATAGAGTTTCACAAATTATTACTTTTGGAACACTAGCCGCTAAAGCAGCTATTCGTGATGTAGGGCGAGCAATAAATATGCCTTATGCAGAAGTTGATAAAGTAGCTAAGATGATTCCAAATGAGCTTAAGATTACGATTAAAAAAGCATTAGAAATGAATGCTGACCTTCGTAAGCTTTATGAAAGCGATGAACAAGTTAAATATTTAATTGATACGTCTATGAAACTTGAAGGTCTTCCAAGACACTCTTCTATGCATGCAGCAGGAGTTGTTATTTCTAATAGACCTGTTATGGAATATGTACCACTTAGTGCTAGTGAAGGTGCAGTAACAACGCAGTATACAATGACAACATTAGAGGAGTTAGGCCTACTAAAAATGGACTTCTTAGGCCTTCGTACCCTTACAGTTATTGCAAATGCTGTGAAATTAATTGAGAAAAATCATGGCATTAAAATTGATATTGATCATATTGATGATGCCGACCCTAAAGTATATGAACTGATTGCATCAGGAAATACAGAGGGAATTTTCCAGCTTGAAAGTGCCGGGATGAAAAATTTCATGAAGGAACTAAAACCAAGCTGCCTTGAGGATATTATTGCTGGGGTATCTTTATACCGCCCAGGGCCTATGGACTTCATCCCAAAGTATATTGCAGGTAAAGAAGATAGACACAACATCACATATACACATGAGTCTTTAAAACCAATTTTGGAAAATACTTACGGCTGTATAGTTTACCAGGGTGCGAAACGTTTCTAAGTGAAAAGCTTAGACGCTAATAATAAATGTTAGTAGAACTAATAGTCCAAGAAGTAGAATGAAAGGGTAACGCCTGGAAATGCTTCCTTTAATACTCCGACTGGCGTAATGGTTGTTTAGAACCAAAAGGTCAGAAGCTCGGTGAAGTCGGCTGAGAGCTAACCCTAACGATTAAGAAATTAAGTCGAGGAAAAGTGAACCAGAGGTGGTCAAGTTAGTGATAGGCCGGAAGTCTATAAAATATCTATGGTGAGAATGACTAATAAGTAGTCTGACGAAGATTCGAATGTAAGGGTCTAGAAAATCGAAGACATAGAAATGTGTTTAACTCAAGAGAGTGGTTAGTGAGGTAAAGTAAGATTCTTGGTTATGAAATACCTTATATTGTTATAGGCAATATCAAGCTAACAGGCTCATAGAATCCACCTAAGGATATATGTACAGATAAGACTATTGGAACGTTGGAAGTCAGTAACGTGGAGGTCTAAACACCTAAGAAGCGTTTGTAGGGAAGACATAACCTATATTTATACTGATGAAAGTGGTGGCATAGTACCTATGAAGCAGTGATAATAAGCTGTGGAGGAAAGGCCACTAGTCAAATTTAGAAGATTATAAAATTACAAGTTGAATGAAATCATTCTCATAAGGTTCTTGTATGACTAAAAGAAACAATAATCCTTTGGATT
>CALGWE010000320.1:0-2229 GCA_937935915.1 uncultured Clostridia bacterium | reverse complement strand
CATCTTCTTTCGCTGTCGCAATAATGTTTTGAGCTTTTTCCCTTGCATAAAGTGTGATTTCATGCTGATCTATTAAACTTGCTAACTTCTCATTAGCTTCATCTAAAATAATCTGAGCCTCAGTTCTAGCATCTGCTAAAATTTTATTACGTTCTTCCATAATACGCTCAGAATGATACAGTTCTGATGGCAAACTTAATCTGATTTCATTAATGATTTCTAATGCCTGTTCTTTATCAATAGAAATCTTACCTGAAAGAAAACTGCTTTTGCCTTCCTCTATCATTTCATCTAGTTGATCTAATAACATTACAATCTCACCACATTTTGCATTTTCCACTTTAATTACCTCTTATTCCATTTATTTTTTAACTGTTCTTCTACATAAGCAGGTACAATCCCTTCTGGAAGTCTTTGAAACAAATTAAGTTCCCTTACACTACTTGAGCTTACAAAACGATGTTCAGGTACAGTTAGTAAAAAAATGGTTTCTACATCTGGCATGAGTTTCTTATTCATTTGTGCTAACTGCATCTCTGCCTCTAAGTCTAAGCTGCTACGTAAGCCTCTAATAATCAAGTTGGTGTTTTTTGCTTTCACATAATCTACAAGTAGTCCTGAAAAACTATCAATTTCCACATTATCTAAATGACTTGTCACTGCGCTAAGCATTTCTTTTCTTTCGTCTACTGTAAATAAACCATTTCCTTTTTGATAATTGTAAAGTACGGCAACAATTAAGCGATCCACTTGTTTTGCTGCTCGTTCAATAATATCTAAATGACCACAGGTAACCGGATCAAAACTACCTGGATAAATGCCTACTTTCACTTTTCTAACCTCTCTTTAAAAAGCTTAGTGTTGTAATACGATAATTCTTTTCTTTAAATAATACCAAATCTTCTGGGTATTTTACAATACTATTTGTCCCACTTTCTAAAATAATATACCCATCTTCACTTAATAGATCATATGCTACAATATTTTCAAGTACCTCACTAATTGTTCCTAATGCATATGGTGGGTCCATAAAAATAATATCGAACTTTTGACCTTTTAATTGTTTTAAGGCATTGTTCACATCACACCCATAGATTTTAGCGTCTGATGTAAGTCGTGTCTTTTCTAGGTTTTGGCGAATACATTTTAAAGCATTTTCATTGTGCTCTACAAGCACTGCACTTTCAGCACCACGGCTTAAGCTTTCAATAGCCATTGCCCCACTCCCACTAAATAAGTCTAAGAAACGACATCCTGGAATATCAAAAGCAATCATATTAAAAATTGTTTCTTTAATACGGTCTGTCGTTGGACGTGTATTCATCCCTTCTGGTGCAACTAAATTTGTGCCTCTGCACTTTCCACTAATAACTCTCATAGGAGCCTCCTCATTCTAGTTAATCTATTTTTCTTTTAATTTTAGAGTGCATTATGCAATGACTCTTTATCTAAACGCATTTTCATTTCATCTAAAAGCTTATTATTTTCTTTAAGACTTAATGATGGATCCATTTCAAGTAATAATTTCACACATTTTTGAACTTCTTTTAGAGCTTTGGCATCTGTATACAGGTTAGCAATCTTCATTTCTGGTAAACCATGTTGTTTTGTTCCAAAGAATTCACCTGGCCCACGTAATTTTAAATCTGTTTCTGCAATGACGAACCCATCTGTACTCTCCTCCATGATTTGAAGGCGTTTTTTAGTGACTTTATTTTTTGAATCACTGACCAAAATACAATAAGATTGATGTTTCCCACGTCCTACACGCCCTCTTAATTGATGCAATTGGGCAAGCCCAAAGCGTTCTGCATTTTCAATAACGATAATTGTGGCATTTGGCACATTTACCCCAACCTCTACTACCGTTGTTGAAACCAGAATCTTGATTTCACCACTTGCAAACTGTGTCATAATAGCATTTTTTTCTTTAGGTTTCATCTTACCATGTAAGTAACCCATTGGAATATGTGGGAACTGCTCTGCTTGCAGCTTTGCTGTATATTCGATAACGTTTTTTAACTCACTCATTTGCTCATTTTCTTCTACCATTGGACAAATGATATAACATTGACGCCCTTCATGAATATGTTTCTCAATGAATCGATAAATACGTTCATGATAATTGGAATCCACTGCATTGGTTTTAATTGGCTGACGCCCTGGTGGCAATTCATCAATAATAGATATATCCATATCGCCATATAAAATAAGGGCTAAAGTTCTTGG
>CALGWE010000319.1:0-6582 GCA_937935915.1 uncultured Clostridia bacterium | reverse complement strand
ATTAAAACGATATTTACCACAAGCTAAAGTTAAGATGATGCAGTCATCAGGCACCTTTTTTGCAAATTCAGTATAGTAGTTACGTCCAGGTCTTGCGCCATCGCAACCACCAATGACGAAGAAGTGACGGATAAGTCCTTGGTGAACGGCATTAACAATTTGGTTAGCATGAGAAAGTGTTGCTTTATGGGCAAATCCAACTAAGATTTCATGTGGCTCTTCGTCTTCAGGGAAACCGCCAAGTTCAAGTGCCTTTTGAATAATGGGAGAGAAGTCCTTTGTGCCATCTTCAAGTTTAGGAATAAACTGTACACCATCCCAACCTACAGTATTTGTTGTAAAAATACGATCTTTATAACTTTCACGAGGACGCATTAAACAGTTAGTAGTCATTAAAATACAGCCTGGGATACCATCAAATTGTACTTGTTGATCTTGCCAAGCGCCACCATAGTTTCCCACAAGGTGAGGGAATTTTTTGAGCTCTGGGTAACCGTGAGCAGGAATCATTTCACCATGTGTATAAATGTTAATGCCTGTACCTTCAGTTTGTTCAAGAAGCATATAAAGGTCTTTGAGGTCATGTCCTGAAACAATAATAAATGGACCTTTTTTAATGTGAACATTAACTGTATGAGGACTTGGACTTTGGAAACTTTCATTATTAGCATCATCAAGTGTTTTCATAACTTGAATACTCATATCACCAGTACGCATGACCCATCTAATCATTTCTTCAACAGAAATATCATCTTTTGTAGCGATTTCTAGTGCTCTAAGGTAAAATTCATCAACTTGCTTATTGGCATAACTTAAGAAACGGGCTTGATGGCCATAAGCACTAATACCTTTTAAGCCATAGATAACAGTTTGGCGAAGGGAACGTATATCTTCATCTAAGTCAGGGTCAAACATAATGCCTGCACGTTTAGCATCTTCCAACATTTGTTGTTTTGTACTACTTAAGTTATAAGTTGCAAATTCAGGATAATCACCTGCTGGTGCACGTCCGCGAAGACGTTCTTTGATTTCTTGGGATTGATGTAAAAGATTAATATGTTGATCAACATCAAAGTTAACATTAGTAAGTGTTGTAAAAAGACAAAATTCAACGAATTCAGGAATTTCTTCTTCGATTTCTTCTCCTCTTTCAATAAGTGGTACAGCGTAGCAACTAATACCCTTTAATTGATAAATGAGTAAGTCTTGTAAGTTAGCAACTTCAGGGGTCTTCCCACAGACACCCATTTTAGTACAGCCTTTACCACCTGCGGTCTGTTCACATTGGTAACAAAACATTGGATAGTCCAATTTAAATAACCTCCTTTTAATAGAAAAACTAAAGTGTCATATCAAGTAATAGGATGACCCGGAAAAAAGATTTTATGTGATAAATAACCTAAATTAAGAAGTATAAGACCTTGATTTTTAAGTATTTTGGAGTGATGTATAAAAAAAGTTTTTAGAAATGTAGCCATGGCTACGTTTTTTTGTCTCGGAATGAAGTAAGATATGTTCATGTTCGACAGACGACAAACGCGAGAGCATTTGAATAGATGAATTAAAAAATGACTCACTTAAAAGGAGATATATAAATATGAGCAGAAATATGTTTTGTATGCAATGCCAAGAAACAGCCGGAAACAAAGGTTGTACAAAAGTAGGGGTTTGTGGTAAATCAGCAGACCTTGCAAATATGCAAGATTTATTAATCTATGTAACAAAAGGTTTATCAGAAGTAACAACACGTTTACGTAAAGAAGGAAAAGCAATTTCTAAAGATGTAAACCACTATATTACATTAAACTTATTTACAACAATCACAAATGCGAACTTTGATGATGATGTATTCTATGCAAGAGTAAAAGAAACATTAGCTATGAAAAACGAGTTAATGAACGAGTTATTAAACAAAGAAAACTTATCAGAAGCTGCCACATGGGATGTAGAAGAAAACAAAAAATCAGGATTCTTAGCAACACTTAAAAATATCGTATCTAAAAACAATGATGGTAAAGAAGTAAATGAAATGTTAAAAGCTAAAGCTGATTCAGAAGAAGTTGGTGTTTTAGCAACAGAAAATGAAGATGTACGTTCTTTAAGAGAATTAATCACATATGGATTAAAAGGTTTATCAGCTTACTCTAAACATGCTAATGCTTTAGGTCACGATAACGAAGAAATCGATGCTTTCATGCAAGAAACATTAATGAAATTAATGGATGATTCATTAACAGTTGACGATTTAGTAGCATTAACACTTGAAACAGGTAAAGTTGGTGTAGATGGTATGGCACTTCTTGATACAGCTAATACATCTACTTATGGAAATCCAGAAATCACTAAAGTTAATATCGGTGTAGGTAAAAACCCTGGTATCTTAGTATCTGGTCACGACCTTGCAGATATTGAACAATTATTAATTCAAACAGAAGGCACAGGAGTAGACATTTATACTCACTCTGAAATGTTACCAGCACACTACTATCCACAACTTAAAAAATACAGTCACTTAGTAGGTAACTACGGTAACGCATGGTGGAAACAAAAAGATGAATTCGAATCATTCAACGGACCAATCTTAATGACAACAAACTGTATCGTACCTCCAAAAGATTCTTACAAAGATAGAATGTTTACAACAGGTGCAGCAGGATACGCTGGTTGCAAACACATTGAAGGTGAAGCTGGAAGCCAAAAAGACTTCTCAGAAATCATCGAAATGGCTAAAAAATGTGCGGCTCCAACAGAAATTGAAACAGGTGAAATCGTTGGTGGATTCGCTCATGAACAAGTATTTGCTCTTGCAGATACAGTAGTAGAAGCAGTTAAATCTGGCGCAATCAAAAAATTCGTAGTAATGGCTGGTTGTGATGGTAGAGCTTCTAAACGTAACTACTACACAGATTTCGCTAAAGCACTTCCAAAAGACACTGTAATCTTAACAGCAGGTTGTGCAAAATACAAATACAACAAGCTTGACCTTGGAGATATCGGTGGTATTCCAAGAGTATTAGATGCAGGTCAATGTAATGACTCTTACTCATTAGCATTAATCGCTCTTAAATTAAAAGAAATCTTCGGTCTTGCAGATATCAATGAATTACCAATCATCTACAACATTGCTTGGTATGAACAAAAAGCTGTAATCGTATTATTATCATTATTATACCTTGGTGTTAAAGAAATCCACTTAGGACCAACACTTCCTGCATTCCTTTCACCAAACGTTGCTAATGTATTAATCGAAAACTTCGGTATTGGTGGAATCTCAACAGTAGAAGAAGATATGGAAATGTTCTTCGGTAAAGAAGAAGCTACTACTGAAGCGCCAGCTGGGGCTATCACAGCTGATATGATTATTGGAGATGTTTTAAAAGCTAACCCAGAACATGCGCGCATCTTAATGGAAGCTGGTATGCACTGCCTCGGATGCCCATCTTCACAAATGGAATCATTAGGTGAAGCTTGTGCAGTTCATGGATTAGACCTTGAAACATTACTTGCAAAATTAAACGCATAATCTGACTTAATCTGAACAGATAAATGAAGGAGTATGTACTCACTAATAAAGGTGAGTGCATACTCCTTTTTTATATAAGTATTTTATCCATTATACGTTCTATTTGTTCTGAGGTCTTTCCTAGAATACGAATGATGATTGTTTCGTTGGCACCTAGTGTAATACCACCTTCTAAATCAGGCGTTGTATCTAATAATTCACGAACCTTTTGGAACCATGCAGCCTCTTTACAAACATGAAATAAAAGTAAAGTGCCAAGATGAGTGAAATTTTCATACATACCTAAAGAAGTTAAATCTGTAGTAGCAGGCTCAAGTCTTGTATTATCAGCATAAATAAGAGTGCTGCCTTCATATACATTGATTAAATTATGATAATAACGATATTCAAACTTTTCACCACGGGCATATCTACCAGCAGAGAGGATTTCTTTAAAAACAAATTTAGAACTGGTATCCTCTAAATGCACGTTGACTATACTACTAAAGGCTGAGTCTTTAAAAGGAATGGTAGGAAGGGGATTATAAAAGAGACAGGCATTTTTAGAGACATGTAAGTTAGCAGTTCTTTTAGCAGAGCCTTCCGTCATCTTGTGAATTTTTTCATAGGCCTGTGAGACAAATTCTAGTTTAGCACCCTCGTTTACAGAAATTGTATATTCCTGTTCGTCACCAGCCATAATGCCAGCAGAAGCCGTGAGACACATGACTGTCATAAAATCTTTTTCATTTAGGGCATTTTTAGGCTCATAAAAGGGATGCATAATCTTAAAAGGAGCCGTAAAAAATACATCTTGTAGAACAGTTTGATGATTTTTAACTCCTGCTTTAATCATAAGTTTTGAGGTCTTGCCAAATTTATTTTCCATCTAGCACCCCTCTAATAACACATTATGTTTAATCCACTTAATCACTTCATCTGTTCCCTCATCACTACGAATATTGGTAAAAATAAAAGGCTTATTACCACGCATTTTCTTAGAGTCTCTTTCCATGACACTTAAATCTGCGCCAACGTAAGGGGCTAAATCAATTTTATTAATAACAAGTAAATCAGAACGTGTAATACCAGGGCCACCTTTTCGTGGGATTTTGTCACCTTCGGCTACGTCAATAACGAAGATTGTGGCATCAACTAATTCGGGACTAAAGGTAGCAGAGAGGTTATCACCACCACTTTCAATAAAGAGCAGTTCAATATCAGGAAAGCGTGTAATCATTTCATCAACGGCTTCTAGATTCATGGAAGCATCTTCACGGATGGCTGTATGTGGACATCCGCCAGTTTCTACACCAATAATTCTTTCTATAGGAAGGACGCTGTTTTTACTTAAAAACTCAGCATCCTCTTTCGTATAAATATCATTTGTAATAACCCCAATGCTATAAGTCTTAGCAAGTTTACGGGTAAGCTTTTCAATAAGTGCAGTTTTTCCTGAACCAACAGGACCAGCTACACCAATTTTAATGTAAGACATTATTTTACCTTCTTTCATTTTTAGGTTAGAGATTATGACATATAAATTCTGGAATATAACCATTCATGTTGCATACTACGTATATCAAAGCCAGGGGTGCTACAACCATACCATATGGCATCTAAATGCATAACCTTTTCTATAAGCTCAGTCAAAAGTGGAAAGCTAGCAGATAATATTTTTTGACCATCTGTTTGACTAAGTGGAATACTTTTGACACAGGTTGTGACAATAGCGGAAGTTTGAGCATATATAAAGTGATAAAGAGCATCTACTTCATCAATTGCCATAGCAGCACAAAAGCTACCGTATAAACAGCAGTGATGAAGTTTCTTTTCCATTGATTGGCCTATAAAATCTGTGAAAGTAGGAGAAGCATAAGTAAGATTTAAAGAGGTCATAGTCTTTACAAATCTAGAACCTAATTTAAGACTAGCTTCTCGTATTTCAGAAGGTGCTTTAAGTGCCTCAGTTAAGGTGTTTAATTTTAGAAGTTCATCAAGTTGCCCCTTAGCAGTATATTCGTAGGCAAGACGAGCCCCTAGTAAATCAGAATATAAAATAGCATATTTCAACTTATTTTCTAAATAAACAGAGGCATCATGAGCGTTTTTTAAGATGCCTTTTTGAATATAAGTTTCTAAGCCATAAGAATGAGAATAGGCACCTATAGGAAATAAGGCATCATTAATTTGTAATAGATGAAAATTATTTTTTGTATTCATAGCCCCATCCTAACCATGGGTATGTGCATTAATAGAAGAAGAGATTGCTTTAGTAAAGTCTAAGGCAACAGTTTCTACTTTTGCATTTACACCATGAAGTTTATTAAGCATGACTAAAGTAGGTTCAGTATAAGGTGTGATAAAAGTATGAGAATCATTACCCCAAAATAATGTGGCATGACGGTTGCCAATTTCATAACATACCTTAGCAATCATTTCTGGATGATGTTCACTGACATTTATAATGATTGCTTCACAAGGAAGAATATGCACAGCAATGACTTTATCATTATCTGCATAGAGGACATCTCCTTCTTTTAAACCATGGACTAAAACATCATTACCAAGGCGAATACCAACTTCAGTTCCTTCTTTAGTAACTTTCTTATGAATCTTATGAAAGGCATCGTGCCATTCAATATCTACATATTCAATGGGCCTTCCAGCATACGTATCAGTTTTGAGATTACCAATAACTTCTTCACAAATCATATAAACCATCCTTTCTTAATTTAATTTAAGATTTTAATATTCCCATGGTGAGTTCAAAACGCCATGGGAATATTATTTAAAAGTATTTTTACCATTTACCTATAATTATAAGGATTCCAGGAATCCAAGCAGTTACAATGCCTTCGAAGATTTGAAGCCAGGGTGTAAAGTTACCTAGTTTCTTACCTAATATATCTTCTACAAAGGCTGTTCCCCATAAAATAGCCCATAAATACCAAATGGCAGCCCAACGCCAATCTGGTATAAGATCTAAAATTTCATCACCAAGAAATCCTTCTAATGTCCCAAAGATAACTGCATTGATAGCTACAAAGGTAGAAAACCAAGCAAAGGCTCTTTTATCT